>CAZBOM010000034.1:0-881 GCA_964493375.1 uncultured Mageeibacillus sp.
TGCCTTCACTCGAGCGAGCAGTTCTTTAGGCTCGAATGGTTTGAGAATATAATCATCGGCCCCTAATTCAAGGCCAACGACCTTATCAAGTGTATCGCTGCGCGCTGTAAGCATGAGGACAGGAACATCCGATTCACGGCGCAATTCTCGCATGACATCAAACCCGCTCATACCCGGGAGCATGAGATCGAGAATAATAACATCGGGGTTGACGGCGCGCACTAGCGGCAATACAGCATCACCGGTATATCCCGCGGTGACATCAAACCCATCTTTTTCAAAATACAATCTGAGAAGCTCACTGATATGCTTGTCGTCATCAATGATTAATACGCGTCTCGCTTCTTCCATAGTTAACTCCGCCACTTCATACTCGTTATCATTCATCCCTCTGATTGGAAAGACGAATGCGTACCTTCATCTTGATCATCTCCCACTGTCAATGCGCTAATTTCAGACACAAATGAGTTGATATCGCTAAACGCACGGTAGACAGATGCAAAACGAACATAGGCGACTTCATCAATTGATCGCAATTGCTTCAATACTTGTTCGCCAATTTCAGATGTTGTAATCTCACGTCTGAGAGCGTTGTTGGCCGCACGCTCAATATTGTCAATCAACCGCTCGATCTGTCCCGTGGTGATCGGTCGTTTCTCGCAACTTTTCATAATGCCGATGATCAGTTTCTGTCTGTCAAAAGGCTGACGACTGCCATCTTTTTTGACGACCATCAGCGGCATGTCATCCACTCGTTCATATGTTGTAAAACGAGAGCCACAAAGCAAGCACTCCCGTCTTCGACGGATCGAACTTCCATCCTCTGCAGGACGTGAGTCGATGACTTTGTCGTCATTGCCCTCACAATTTGGACATTTCAT
>CAZBOM010000034.1:891-12820 GCA_964493375.1 uncultured Mageeibacillus sp.
AAGAAAACATGACCGGATCATCGATCCGGTCATGAGGTCAATCTATAAGATGGCAATCTCTAAGATCACTAAACGATTGTTCGGATGTCACCACCCGCCGGATTAAGAGCGGTCGTCATCCTCATCCTGTAAGAACCAAGGAAGTGTTCTGCCCTCTTGGCGGTTTTGACGAGTTCTCGTTTGACGCGATTCATCGGCAGGGGCTTCATCAAGCACACGCGGTGCTTTGGCGTCTTGCTTCGCTGCGTTCTCAGATGCTTTATGAATCATATCGAGCATCTCTTGATCTGTTTGACGTGAGCTACTGCGACTAAATCCTGTACCTTGAGTATTCTCACGGCTTCTCACAGGCGTTTCAGCGTCACGTTGAGGACGCAAGAAATAAGGCAAATCATCAATGGTGGGTCTTGAACCATCTTGTTGGCTACGCGAAGGGACATTAAATGAGGAGATAGGCGCTTGAGCTTGACCGAGTTTCGATCGTCCCTGGATGCCTTCTGACTCAAAACGGCTCGCGATGATCGTGATGATGAGATCATCCTGCATGTTCTCATCCATGACGGCACCAAAGATAATATCAGCGTCAGGTGAGACAGCTTCACGAACTTGTGATGCGGCTTCGTTGATCTCTTTGATCTTCATGTCATGTCCGCCGGTAAAGTTAATGATTATGCTGTGCGCGCCTTCGATCGTTGTTTCGAGAAGCGGGCTCGACATCGCCTGCTTGACGGCCGTCGCCGCACGGCTCTCGCCGCTTCCGCGTCCAATACCCATATGACACACGCCAGCGTCGGTCATGACACGTCTCACGTCAGCCAAGTCGAGGTTGATCATACCGGGAACGGCGACAAGATCTGAGATACTGGAAACGCCGTACTGGAGCACACGATCGGCAAGACCAAACGCTTCATCAAGCGATGTATCATCACTCGCGATTTCAAGCAACTTGTCATTGGGAACAACAATGAGAGAATCCACGTGTTGTTGGAGCTCCCGAATACCCTTTTCAGCGTTTTGACGTCTTCTCGATCCCTCAAAACGGAAAGGCATCGTCACAACGCCTACTGTTAAAATACCGAGCTTTTCAGCGACTTCAGCGACGACCGGGGCAGCACCCGTTCCGGTACCACCACCCATACCGGCTGTTATAAACAACATATCTGAGCCGTCAATCGCTTTAGAAATCTCCTCTATATTCTCTTCAGCGGCTTTTTGACCAATCTCCGGCATCGCCCCGGCGCCGAGTCCACGTGTCACTTTCTCACCAATCTGAATCGCTTCACTTGCCTTTGATCGAAGCAATGCCTGATGGTCTGTGTTGACTGCGATAAACTCAATACCTTGAACGCCACCCTCAATCATTCGATTGACGGCATTGCATCCGCCTCCGCCGACTCCCACCACACGGATGGTCGCATAGAGATCGTCGCTCATTCCAATATCAAAATTATAATCCGCCACTGTTTAGCTCCTTCCAATAGTTCAATCGCACTATGCGGAATTGTCATTACAAGCTAACATCATTGAATTCGTATTTACGCCATATGAAAAGCGAGCCTGTCTGCACTATGGAGTCATTCTACACTAGAGAAGATTGAATGGCAACCATTAAATGTTTTTTATCACTTGTTATTTTGATAAATATAGCTGATAAGGATGTAGTGACATGCATGTCAAATCAAAGGCATAATGGCTCGGAGTTATACTTTCTGCTCTTTATTTGCATCGGTAGACTTTCGACGCGCTTGATGCCATGCACTCAATTTGAGATAAAAATGACGTGAAATAAAATTAATATTTCGGAAAATACGATAAGCGAACACAAACGCAATAACGAGCGCGAAATCATATTTTAATTGATTTCCCAAAGCCGTTAAAAGCCCTGCAATGACTAGATTTATAAAGAACTCTATGACAAATCTTGTCGGTGAGAATTCATCTCTTTGCAAGGCGCTATAAGAAGCGGTCAGTGCCTCAATGCCAACGAGTGTTGATATGGCTAGATATGGGATGAGCTCAACCGGAATCGTTATATTTGCGAATAAACCGATTATGAGGCCAATGAGTAAGCCTATTAGAACGATCACCGCCTCATCTCCTTTCTATATCGTATAATTCGATCTATTCTGAGATGTCATGACAACTAATGTTTACTATTAGGCTGCGTCCGGGCGAAAGAAAACTGATTGACCTGTTAAATCTAGCTCACCTGCTCCCCTATTCCAGAGATCGCCTTCGTCAAGAAGATAACTTAAAATCTTCAACTTGTCCTGTAATGACCTGTTGTCTTCCAGTCTAACACGAATTTCTCCTCCCTGCGACAAAGGAATGAAAAGAAAATACGTGTGATCAGAGATTTGCTTAATTTGCTTCACGCTTTTCATCAGCTCCGTCTTCTCATGACTGTCAACATTCGTATCATGTTCAATAAGTGCCGCTGTCAGATGAATCGCTGAATAAAGCTTAGTTTTGTCTTCAACATCGATTTCTTTGTTAATTTCGGGTGAGCTTTGGACTCTAATACCTTCAACAATAGGAAGATTGAAATCGTGCTCGTTCGCCACACTAATAACACTCAAGCTACTATCAAGAAGTGCAAAACCGCCCGACACACGGACCGCTAAGATTTCTGTCTTTTCCACGATGGAGACACGCACTTCCGATGGAAAGCGGAATTGAACTTTGGCCGAGCGCGCAAGCACAAAATTTTCGAGGATTTGTCTCTCGATCTCACCGTATCGGAGCGTCAAATACTGAACCGGCTTCTTACCAATACCGCTGATAAAGTGTTCTCCGACATTCTTCGTGATCAGCGTTTGGATATCTTCCGCCCTAATCATTCTCAGACCATGTATGGTTACTTTTTCAATATAAAATTGAGGCAGAAAAGCAACAAGTGTCACGATGACAAGAATAAAAGCCACGATACTCAAGATAACAAGAGGCCATCCGAACATCATGCGACGCCGTCTCTCTCGCTCCCTTTTTTTCTTCTGTTGTTCGGAGAAGGGAGAAGGTTGAAAGCTCGGTGAATAGCCGTCATGTAGATGGGAGTTTTTTTGGTTTCTACTTTTACGTCGGCTTTTTTGCCTTAATGAGGCTTTGGGGGGGCTAGCTATTCGTTTTTTATCGTGATTGATGTTCATAACTATATAGTTTATTGATGATATGCTCTGCAATCGTTCGCGAAGCTTGCGGTGTAGCCAGTGCCTTCGCATTCTCGCCCATAGTCTTTATTAGTTCGCTCTCATTAACAGCACTCCTAATGCACTCAAGCAATACATGACTATTAAAGCTATCATCATCGCAGACAAAAGCAGCCCCCGCCAATTTCATCACATTCGCATTTTCTGTTTGATGATCATCGGCGGCATGGGGATAAGGAATGAGTAACGACGGCTTACCTAAGGCGGAAATCTCAGCACAAGTCATAGCGCCGGCGCGGCCTACATAAAAGTCACACGTGGCTATTCGCGCAGGCGCATCGTGGTAAAACGGCTCCGCTGATACATGCGGTATGGCGCTTAACATATCTGCGACACGCTCATCGTTTTGCGTTCCGGTGCTGACAAAGAGAACGAGGTTCGGATGCTGATCGACAAATGTGATCCATTGATCATTCCGTAAAAGTCCCTTGACAGCATCATTCACTCTCTTTGCGCCTAGGCTACCGCCCATAACAAGAACAACGAATGATTTCTTATCAATACCGAGCAACTCACGTGATGTTGATTTCTCGAGCAAATAAAATTCATGACGAACGGGATTGCCTGTCAAAACAAGGTTCGTTTTTCGTGAAAAATGAGTGCGACTGATATCGTAACTGATAAACACCGTTTCCGCGCTCTTGGAAAAAAAACGATTCGCCCTTCCGGGCACGGAATTTTGTTCATGCAAAACATAGGGGATTCGCATCATCTTGGAGACAGCAATGACCGGAGCAGAAACATACCCACCCGTGCCTAAAACTAGATCAGGCTTCAAGCTCTTCACTGTCTTGTAACTGAGCCGCATCCCACGGAAATTTCTAAAAAACCAGCTGAGATAGCGACGGTCGTATCGAGATGGTAAATTTTGGGCGGTAATCGGTTCAAAATCAAAGCCTTCTTCAATCGCCATTTCATGTTCAAGGCTGTCTATGATGCCACTGAATACAATGTGGCAAGAAGGCTTTAGTGAACGCAACTCTGTTGCGATGGCAAGAGCAGGATAAATATGACCACTTGTACCGCCAGCGGCTATGAGAATCGTCTTACTCTCTTGTTTATTCGTCTCTGTCTTATTATTACTCTCGAAAGCCATTTCAACCTAATTTTCTTGTACTTTACGTCATCATATCAATCGTAGGCGGTTTTTCGATTTTCGTTTTACACCTAGCCGGATTGCCCAATCACTTTTTCAATCACTTTATAGCGTAACCTTTTCCGTCGTCTTCCTCAAGGTCAGAAATGTGAAAAATCGTACCATTTTTATGTCCGGCGCTGTCTAAAATCCTTGATAGTTCTTTGTCTACTTTTGTCCCGCTTTTTGAGACACAAAGAATGAGCCCCGCCGCAATCGAGAAAAAGATGTTGGCTGTCCCGCCATAACTGAAAAATGGCAATGAAATGCCGGTGGCTGGAATTAAGCTAGCCGCTACCGCCATATTGAGAAATGCTTGTAAAACAATCATAATCGTATATCCGGCCGCAACTAACATCGCCATGTGTGTCGCCGCACGACGCGCAATCATAAGCCCGGCGACTAGAAAGGCGATAAAAATGAGAATGACCGCGAGAACACCTAAGAACCCAAGCTCCTCACCGATAACAGATAAAATAAAATCATTATGAGCTTCCGAAAGCCAGTTAAGTTTTTGGACACTCTTACCCAACCCTTTTCCCGTTAAGCCGCCGGAACCGAGCGCAATTTCTGCTTGTTCAATTTGCATGCGATCGTCTTCACTGACGGCGTCTCTATTCTGGAATGTATCGAGTCTTCGAGAAGCGTGCGCAAAACGTTCACTAATAAAACTTGTCGCTGATTTGTGTGTCACTGCCTGGTAAATCATTCCGGCAGCCAATGCGACGATTAACACGATAACGAGCAATTGGGCCATTCCAACAAGACGCACCTTAAACGGCATTTGAGCGAAGAAAAAAACAGCGAGACAGATTGAAATCAATATGATCGCGCCCGACAAGTGCGGTTGTACAACGATTAGGCCAACCCAAATGAACATCAGAAATCCCGGCCATGTCACTTCTTTAAAACCTTGCTTCAACAGCGAAGGACGTTTAATCTTGCTTCCCTTTCCTTCAGCGGTCACTTCTCGATAAATAGATTCGTCCGCTAGTCGCCGTTTTCTGCGATTTGAAAAATACGACGCCAAGAAGAATATCGCGCCGACTTTCGCCAATTCTGAAGACTGAAAAGTAATGGGTCCAATGCTGAGCCAACGCTTTGCTCCATTAAAGCTCTGACCAGCGAGAATCGTATAGGCGAGTGCTCCGGTAACAAGGCAAAAGATAATCCACCGGAACGAAGGGCGCGTCAATTGCTTAAAAGGGATGATCATCACCGCGAGTATGACCGCCATCGTACTCCCAATGGTGAATATCGCTTGCTTTTTTGCAAGTGCTGTCGCATCTGCTTCTAATATCGCGCCGATAGGTGATGAGGGATCTAAAGCGCCGGCTTGCCTGAGTTGAGCTCGCATCGCTGAACTCGATTGAATATAGCTGATTCCGTAGCTTGCGCTAAACATCATCGTTAAGCCAAAAGCGATAATAATTAGCCAAATAAATAAATAGACAAGAGACATCCGACGGTGAGATGAAAGCAATTTATAATCAAGAACTGTCTTCTTGTCCTCTGCCTTCACTTCACGACGTGCTTGGCCAAACGAAAAGATTTTTTTAACGGCTTCCGACATCGTTATCCCCTAAACAACGGTCCTGACATGAGTAAAAACCCGAGCAAAGAAGCGATGATTCCAACGAGACAAAAGACGAGAACGATTTTGTTCTCATGCCAGCCGACGAGCTCAAAATGATGATGAATCGGCGACATTCGGAAAATACGTTTCCCTCCCGTCGATTTGAAATATGCGACCTGTATCACAACCGACAAACCCTCAAAGAAAAAGACAAAGCCGGTGATGACCGCTAAATAAGGAACACCCATCACGACTGTCAAGAGTGTAAACCCGATGCCAAGCGCTTGCGAACCAGTATCACCCATAAAAATACGCGCAGGATGACGATTAAACACTAAGAAACCTAAACATCCTCCCGCTAAAGCGAGCGGCAATGTCATGGTCGAAAGTACATGCGGAATAATAGGCGCCAGCAAACCGCCGACAGCAAAAAGCCCAAACCCTGCGATAGCCATAAGTGATGACAACAATCCGTCAACACCGTCCGTAAGATTGACTGAGTTGCTCATATAAAAGAGAAATGGGATGAGAATCAGTGCGTAAACATATTTCCAAATGCCTACGATTGGGATAACTTTTGCGGAAACAGGCAATAAAATAAAAGGCGCGTGTGGTGAAATCCACAAGAAAAACACAACGGCCAGTGTCGAAAACAAACCTAGCCAAATCGTTTTCTGTTTAACGCTCAGCCCCTTGCGCGAGATATTCACTTTGATATAATCATCGGCAAATCCCACGATACCAAAGAGCACCATGAAGGCGACCATGATGGCCATCGGCAAAAGATCACGACGAACGATGGGACCAATGATCGAGAACAAAATGAGCGGGATCAAGAAAAACAGCCCGCCATATGTCGGTGTTCCTGCTTTTAACAGATGCGACTGCGGTCCATTGTCGCGAATCGGTTGTGTCGAGCGAGAACGCTTTATCAGAGGCAAGACAATCCATCCGCAAATAATGGTGGCGCCCGCCATGAAAAGGGCACTTAGCAGGGCGAATCGGATATTGTCAATCGGAAACATGACTTACTCCTGACCTTTGGCGACGATCGCGGCGACAACGCGTTCAAGTTCATAAAAACGTGACGCTTTGACTAAGACGAGATCATTCCCGGAGATTTCTTCAAGCACATCAGGAATCGCTTCCTCACCTGTCTCATACCATCCGGCGAACATGGATTGAAAAATATGATCGTCGAACATGGCGTCACGCATGACTTTTGTCTCGCTCCCAATGAGAAAAACACGATCGACATTCGCGTGTAAAAGTTCATTGACCGCGTCGAGATGAGCTTCTTGCGAATAGCGACCGAGCTCGCGCATCCCACCAACGACCGCGATGAGTCTTCTCTGCCCGCTTGCCATCAAAGAGGCTGTCTGGAGAGCCGACTGTAAGGACTCCGGCGAGGAGTTATACGTGTCATCGATGACATCAATCGCCCCCACATGGAATAGTTCTTGTCGATGCTCCGATGTAACAAATTTTCTTGCTGAAGCCGCGGCTTCCTGCATGTTCAGCCCCATCGCATATACGACCGCCAGACCAAACATCACAGCCGGTACCAAGTGGAGACCCGGATGCGGTAAGTAAATCGGCCATCTTTCATCAGGTGTCAGATTTGAGCGACCGATGAAAGACAATCCATAAGGGTCAATACGCACATGTTCTGCCCAAAAGACAGGAATTCCGTCGCGCTCTAACCGCCCTACATTTTGCTCGCTGCAAATATACCAGTGAGAAATGTCGGGTTCTTCATTGATCACCCAGTTCTCAAGCATGGCATCATCTCCGTTGACGAGAAGCAGCCCATTGCTTTTCATGCCATCGAGTACCGACGTCTTTTCTTCAAGAATATCGCGCATCGTCCCTAAATACTCGGCATGCGAAATGCCAACACTTGTAATGACGGCGATATCAGGTCTCGAGATGTGAGAAAGGTTTCTTATTTCACCTTTTCTATCCATGCCGAGTTCGGCCACGAGAGCCTGTGTCTTCGGATCAGTTGATAAGATGGTTCGAGGCAGGCCGACTTGATTGTTGTAATTCTTTTGTGATTGTTCCGCCAACACTTGCGACTCAATCATCCTGTAAATCATCCGGCGAGTCGTCGTCTTTCCGACACTGCCTGTGACTCCGATGACACTGGCTTCTAAGACGTTACGGAATCCTTTGGCTATATCTTGATAAGCCTTCCAAGTGTCTTCAACGATGAGTAAATCGGGAGCATCTTGATCGCTTTCAAGCAGGGTTAAAAACGCCTCTTTCTCCACGGCATCGCGGGCGATCACCAGCATGCCGGCGCCGCGATTCAAAGCTTCATGAAGAAAACGATGGCCGTCAAAGTTATCGCCGATTAGCGGAACAAAAACTTCATTGGCAACGATCGATCTTGTATCGGTAGAAATAGACGGATAAAAACGCTCTAAATCTTCTGCATGTTTTTTTGTCTGCAGAAGCTCTCCTTTAGTCCAAATCTTTAATTGCGTAGGCAAAAAACGTGTCATGGCTTTATCTTTCGGTCATTCAGTCTTCTACACGGGATTGATCCGTTTTGTTTGTTGTTTGTGGACGAGTCGTCGTGCCAAACGATACCTGAATAACCTGTCCTTTTTTTACTTTTCCCTCGATTGATGAATCTGACTCTTCAGATCCGATCGGTGCTCCGGAATCATCGTGTTTCGGTTGAGTATCCGAAATCGCTGAGGCGGGAATATCCTGGTCGGTGGCGACGCCAACAGGCCTCCCGACCGGCGCGATCACCACACCATATTCCGAAGCAAGCCAGACGCATTCGTGGTAATTCAACCCTCGAAAATCTGGCACAGCTACCCATTCTACTTCATTTTGCACCTCTGGGTAAAGCCAGATCGTCGAACCGACCCCGACTTTTGTCTCGGGATGCGGCAAAATCGTGGAGCATGGTCTGTCTAGCAAGTATTCTTCTTCAGGAACACGTGGCGCAAGATTGAGAGAAACAAGCCGCATCGCGACATCACGTATTTTCATCCCCGACATATCCGGGATTTCCACGAGTCTTGAAAGATAGTCTAAATCACCGGCGCTGTACTTTTGTCCATTGTCCTGCGCGTTTTGAATCCTAGCCGCCACACGATTCGCGGCTCTGGCGGCTACCGTGCTGACATTGATAGGTGTTTCAGGTTTTCTCAATGTAATGAGCACAACATATTCCGGTTTTTGGATGGGGGATAATCCAATAAAAGAAAATGTTCGTCTTTCATTATCTTGGGAGTCTCTTGATGTCCCCGTTTTGCCCCCGACACTGATGCCGACAGCACCAAATGTGCCGGCAGCCGTTCCCTGATTCACCACATCCGTCATCATAGAACGCACGCGCTCACATGTTCTATCTGATAAGAGCTTGACGCCTTCTTGAACGGGAAAAGATTGCATCACATCAATTCCGTCTGTTGTCGAGGCGCACCCTACTCGTGGAGTAACTAAATAACCGCCATTGCCTATCATGGCAAAAAAGCGCGCCATTTGAATCGCCGAGAACGAAGATGATTCTCCAAATGATAAGTTAGCTAGATCGAGAGAAGAAGGGTTTTTATGGAGTATTCCACGAGTTTCCGCCGGTAAGTCAATCCCCGTTTTATCATAGAATCCAAACTTTGAGATCCAATCATAGTAGGTGTTCTTCCCGATTCGATTTCCAAGTTGGACGAAAACGGGGTTGCACGACAGAAAGAAAGATTCTCGCAAAGAGACATTTCCGTGCCCATGCCCCGTGTAACAACGTATTGTACTTCCTTGAATCGTAATGGGATCGTCGCTGAAACCTGAACCTTCATACGCGATATTTTCTTCTAATGCTATAGCGAGCGTGACGGCTTTGAATGTCGATCCCGGTTCATAAACATCGGTAATATTGATATTGTTCCAGAGATTTGACGATAAATATTTCGTTTTTTCCTCCGGTGACAAGTGGTTCCATTCTTCTTGCGTAAAACCGATCGGCATCGCCGTTAGGTTAGCGGCATCGTAACCACCGACCTGACCCATCGCGAGCACATCTCCCGTACCAACTTCCATCACTAAGCCATGGACTCCGCGGGTCAGTCCGGCGGCAGTCGCAATCGAGAGGAGTTCCTCTTGCAAAATTGTTTGGATCCCCATATCCAAAGTAGAGACAAGATTGCGGCTTGATTCAACCGGATAACTGATCGGTGTGCTAAAAGGTATGACGCCTTTACTCGAGTAGTTATTGCGCTTGGCAAACAGATAACCGTCTTCCCCGGAAAGCAGCTTATTGTACTGTGCCTCCAACCCGGAGACACCGACTAGTTTTCCATCTTCGACTTGCGTCATTCCGAGAACAGGAGAAGCGAGCATTTGGTTGTTGTAGACACGCCGCTCTTCCGCGTCGAACCGAACACCACCGACACTATTGGCGGAGAGCCAATCTTTTAAAGCCATCGCTTTCGTTTCAGGGACTTCAGATGCGATGGATATATACGCTTTTGTTTTGTGACCGATAAGTTGTTTCTTCAGCCCAATCCACCCCGTCACACGATCAGTGCGAATCTGTTCGAGAATGGCTTCTCTCTTTTCGTCATCCAGCTCTAATTGCGAAGCGATTTGGTTGGCAATGTCTGTATCGGTCACATCTGATTTTCTAGAAGTGACATCTCGAGGTGTCATCCCGATACGATAAACATAGGTTGACAGAACAAGTGGATAACCATTCCGATCGAGTATCATGCCGCGCTTAGAGTGCTCGTTTTGTGTCATGAACTGTTGGCTGGCGGCTTTAGCGGCCAATACATCATATTGCTTGATCTGAAGATTAAAAAAATGAAGGGCAAGAATGCTCGACAACACGACAAACGCCAAAATAACAACCAGAACCTTAAGATTAATCACTCTTCTCGACATCTTAACGTTCTGGCTATATGTTGACTTGACAGCATGCTGATGTTTCATTTTCCGACCTCAATCTGTTGGACATCAGTTATTTGGCAAATAAAACTAGCGCCCTCGAACCCACGACTCAATCAACGCCATATTCTCTGCCGGCAGACGGATCGATTGAATGTCTTGACTTATCTCGCTACCGTCACCATTTGATGCTGATCTTAAAATGGTCGCCGGGACATACATGATTTGATCAGAAGCTGCCTTTTGAAGCCCTAATTGTGAGGTCGCTACATCTTTGACCATCTGGAGCGACGACTTGCCTGAGATTTTATCTTGAAGCAAACTGTTTTGTTTTACGAGCTCATTGATTTGGCGTTTTAAACCCGCATTAAAAAAACTCATTTCGGTGACTTTAGCACTTCTCCATACGACAAATCCAATGACCGATGCTAACGCTAAAAAGACTGCGAGCAATCTCATCGTCGTCTTAACTCTTAAGTGTGTGACACTTTTATACTGATGACGAATGGCATTTTCCTGTTGAAGTTGCTGTCTTTTTCGCCTTTTGAGCGCTTCAATCTCTTCAGGGTTCGGCACGATTTCGGGCAATTCATAAGGAATAGCTCGTTGATAAGCTTTTGTTGCCAGATTACCTTCTTGCCCGTATCTCATACCGCTACCTCCCTAAATTCGAAAACGCGTAATTTAGCGCTTCGGGCTCTTCTATTGTCATCAAGTTCACTTTCATCGGCTGTCATCGGTTTATTTGTCACATTGCGACCCAGTTGTTTTTTTCCGCAGATACAAGTCGGAAAATCTCTGGGGCATTCGCAAGGTGATTCCCAACGTCTCATCGCCTGTTTCACCATGCGATCTTCCAATGAATGGAAGCTTATAATCGCGACTCTCCCTTTGGGAGCCATGACTTCCGGTAAAGCTTGCAACAAATGCGATAACTCATTTTGCTCTCGGTTAACCGCCATTCGCAAAGCTTGAAATGTCCTTCTCGCAGGATTCGCATCTCGGCGTGCATGCGGCGGTACCGCTCCAGCGATGACATTCGCGAGATCAACTGTCGATGTGATCGGTTTTTCAACACGTCTCCGGACAATTGACTTCGCGATGGATATC
>CAZBOM010000035.1:0-5910 GCA_964493375.1 uncultured Mageeibacillus sp.
GTTCACGGGCGCCGGTTATGAGATTAACAATATTCGCAACAAGAGCCAGACGGTCGCGACGAACCACGCATGGGGTTCCGCGTTCCGCGCATACGGTTCGCCTCAATCCTATATGGGCAGTGAAGTCTGTCTTGACGTGCTCGCCGACAAAATGGGCATGGATCCATTTGAGCTTCGTTTCCGTAACATCTATCGCCCCGGTATCACGACACCGACAGGACAAGTGCCCGATGTCTACTGCTTGGAGGAGATGTACGAAAAAGCGCGTCCGTACTACGAAGAAGCCAAAGCGCGTTGCGCTGAGCTGAACGCGAAATCGGACGGTCGCTATAAATACGGTGTCGGCTTCTCGCAAGGAATTTACGGATGCGGACTCGACGGCGCTGACTCTTCGGCGGCAAATGTTCGACTGAATCCTGATAACACAGTAACCGTGTACGATTCATGGGAAGACCATGGGCAAGGCGCCGACATCGGCACGCTGACGATGGCGCACGAGACACTTCGCGAAGCAGGATTTAAGCCGGAAGACATTAAACTGATGAAGAACGATATGGCCTATACGCCGGCCTCCGGTCCCGCCGGAGGAAGCCGTTCGAACGTCATGGTCGGAAACGCCATTGTCGCTGCGTGCCGTATGCTCATCAGCGCGATGAAACGCGAAGACGGCACATTCCGCGACTATGACGCGATGATCGCCGAGAACATCCCCGTTTTCTACGAAGGATCTTGGGTAGCCTCTGCATGCACGAACTGCGACCTTGACACGGCTCAAGGCGATCCATTCAGCGTGTACATGTATGAGCTGTTTATCCCCGAGGTTGAAGTCGATACGGAGACCGGTAAAGTCCGCGTGATTCGCTTCACCACGATCCCCGACGTCGGAACGATCATCAACCGCATCGTGGTCGACGGTCAGATCTACGGCGGTATCGCGCAAGGTATCGGTCTTGCGCTCACCGAAGACTTTGACGATTACAAGAAGCACGTGTCGCTTTTGGGATGCGGTATCCCGTACATTGAGGATATTCCCGATGAGCTCATCGTCGATTATGTCGAGACACCGAGACCGCTTGGACCGTATGGCGCAGCCGGATGTGGTGAAGCACCGCTCTCGGCACCTCACCCTGCCGTTTTGAGCGCTATCTTCAACGCCACCGGTGCCCGTGTGCTGACAGTGCCCGCAAGACCTGATGTCGTTCTTGAAGCACTTGAAAAAGTGGAATAATGAACCCAATGCTCGCAGGCGATACCCATGGCCTTGAGCAATCTAGTGGAATAATGAACCCAATGCTCGTGGGGCATACCCATGGCCCTGAGCAATCTACATGAAAATGTGTCATGGCAAGGCGGGATCGGTTGGACTGATCCCGTTTTGTCACGCATGAGAGTGACCCCTTGAAGTAAAACGACAAGACATGAAAGGGAATTTCGGCAGCCCGTTTTGTCATGCATGAGTGTATCCATTTCCGGGTGTCATCTCGTCGCCGTGATACGATAGAATAAGTTGTAAGAGGAGGCCGTTGATGAACATTCTCGATAAAGACAAACTTCTTGAATTGGAAGATCTCTGTATCCAAGAACAACCTCCTGCCGCGATGGCGGCTTGTCCGCTCCGTGTCGAGTGCAAAACAGTTTGCGAGGCCGTGGCGCAAGGGCAATACGATGTCGCGCGTTCCGTCTACTCGAAAACTGTTCCGTTGCCTCATGTGCTCTCCTGTTTATGTGACATGCCTTGCGCGTCATCATGCGTTCGAAAAGATTTTGGTGGGGCGATCAATCTCCGAGGACTTGAATGGGCAGCGATGCAGTTTGGGAAACAGACGCCGAGGCGCCGCCTGCCGATGCGCAAAAGCGGAAAAGTAGCCGTCGTCGGCGCTGGACCATTTGGACTTACGGCCGCTCTAGAGCTTGCGAGAAAAGGTTTTTCCGTCTCGATTTATGAAAAGGCTGAATCGGCGGGTGGCAGTTTGCTTTGCGCGAACATTCCGGAAGGGACGCTTGAAGAAGACTTAAAACTGCTTGAGGCGGAAGACATCACCTTTTACTTTGATAAGACGATTGACGGTATTGACTCGATCTCCGACAAGGCAGACTTGAAGCTGTCTTTTACGCCTCATTCAAGTCATTCTCACACCATCTCTGAAGCGTCAGAATCAAGTGCTTTAGCCGATCGTTATGATGCCATCGTATTAGCCGTAGGAAAACCTCTGCCCGGCTCCGATCATGTGACGATGATTACACCCATCGACGGGGTCTTTTCCGGAGGTGATTTTCCCTCGCTCATCGAAGCGCTCGCGGCGGGCAAACGCGTCTCGAATACGGTCAATCGTTTTGTGAAGAATGTTTCCATGACGGCGGAACGCGGTAGCGAAATGAATCGCGCGACAAAGCTCTATGTCGAGACAAAAGATCTCGAATCTGTTTTGCCAATAGACTCGGACATCCTCGATCGTGAAATGGCGCAACAAGAAGCATCGCGCTGTGTTCGCTGCGAGTGTATGGAATGTGCGAAAGCGTGCGCTTTTATTGCGCATTACAAGCGGTATCCGAAACTCTATTTGCGAGAAGTCTATAACAATCTCTCTATCGCGATGGGAAATCGCACATCGAATACGCTCATCAATTCCTGCGCGCTCTGCGATCAATGCGGCGCCGTTTGTCCTTACGGTCTCAATCTGGGAGAAGCGATTCAATCGGTGCGAGACATTATGGTCAAGACGAACAAGATGCCAAAATCGGCATTCGAGTTTGCCGTCGATGATATGCTCCAAGCAAACAATGAGTCGTCGTTTTTTGTAAGGCATCAACCAGGGATGAACGATAGTCGGTATCTGTTCTTTCCAGGTTGTCAGCTCGGAGCGTCAGCCCCCGATATTGTCGAGAAAACATACAACCACTTGTGCGATTCGCTTGATGGCGGTGTCGCTTTCATGCACGGATGCTGTGGCATCATGGCCAAATGGGCTGGCAGAGAAGAGCTTTTTAACGAGACAAAAGCGATGTTAAAAAAAGAATGGGAATCGCTCGGGTCTCCGACGGTGATCGTCGCTTGCCCGACTTGCCGGAAATCACTCGACGACGTTTTCAAAGAGGTGGAAGATGTCTGGACTGTTTTGTTAGAGACAGGAATTCCCGATGTGAAAAGAGATTTGCCCGTAACGATTCATGACGCCTGCGGGGCGCGCGATTGTGAGGGGACGCAACAAGCAGTGCGCGAGCTGCTTTCACAACTTGGATGCCAAGTCACTGAGCCTAAATTCACGAAAGATAAAACACCTTGTTGCGGATATGGCGGACTTGTTCAGTTCTCGCATTCGAATATCGCGAGTGAACTGACGGAGTTCTGTCTTCGTGATATTGATGAGACGAATTTAACGTATTGCATGGGATGTCGCGATCGATTCGCCAAAGCCGGCGCGAGATCGATCCATTTGTTGGAGTTGATTTTTGGTACCCGGACAGGTGATGAGCGCGCGCCCGGTTATTCTCTTCGACAGGATAATCGCGCGCTGTTGAAGCGCTCGATGCTTCGCGATCTGTGGAATGAAGAGCAAGAGGAGGTAGAACGCTTGATATTGACATACGATGAAGATCTCGGGGCGCTACTTGAGAAGCGACTGATTCTCGAAGAAGACGTGCGCGCCGTGATCGAGGAAGCCGAAGCGACGGGGCGCTTTATCGAAGAGATGAAATCTCATTTGCGTATTGCGCACAAGCAAATCGGAAACGTCACGTATTGGGTTTATTACGCGCCTGAAGGCGAAGGATGGCGTGTCAGACGGGCGTATAGCCATCCGTTAGTTCTAGGGGAGTATTGAATATGTCTGAAACGAAATACCATGAAATATTCGATTTGTCGGAAGGCGAACTCTGCTGCGGTCTCTGCCACATCCCTCTCGAAAACGGACCGATTACCTTGCATTACATGGGGAGCGACTTTCCCATCTTGATGCCGAAATGTCCAAGCTGCGGACAAGGTCTCATCCCGGAGGAGCTCGCGATAGGCAAGATCCTTGATGTCGAGCGAGCGCTGGAAGATAAGTAAGTGCGTAGCGGCTATAAGGCTCTCATGTGCGATATGGCGTTAAAAGAAGAATCAGATCTCTACTCAAGCAAAGCATGGCGTGACTTCAATTTAGGCCATCCGGGTGGATCTGATTCGACACGAAAGCTTTTGACCTCAGGCGGGCTGAAACGAGGTGATCGCATTCTTGATCTCTGTTGTGGTTCGGGAGAGAGCGTGAATGTCTGCCATTCGTTTGGCTTGAACGCGACAGGAATCGATCGCGCGTCAGTCGTCGACTATGCGAAGCAACATTATCCGGAATATAGTTTTTGCGTTTGGGAGACTACGTCAGGGCAGGAAGAGAAGACGCGACTACCTTTCGATAATCATACCTTTGATGCCGTACTCTGCGAGTGTAGTTATTCGCTTTTAGATAACAAAGAAGATGTTTTGAGAGAAATAAGTCGCGTATTGACACCGACGGGCAAGTTGCTTCTATCGGATGTCTACGATGGAACACCCTTTGATCTCGAAGGCTTTGTGCTCGTGTCATGGAAAGATGCCACTGAGGCATTGCGCTCCTTTGTGGCGGCATGGGTGTGGGAAACAGGAAAGCGATTTCCCGGGACTTGCGAAGGAAGTGGCTATTATCTAGCCGTTTACAAACCTGTGTCGGCACCGGAGCTGTAAGTTGTTAGTAGAAGCTGGCTTATATCGTTGAGTGTTAGGGAATAGCATGAGAAGGAAACGGTTACTATCAAAAGCATTCACGAACCTGCGCCAGTCATAGAACGACAGGTCTTCAGAGAAAAACGGCTTGTGCAGTTCAGCGCAGAATAAGACGACAGGACGTGTGGAGGACAGCATGGATCTTGATATGATTTTACTCGAGATGAGCCGACAAGGCTTTATGTGCGCGCAGATTATGATGAAGCTCGCTCTCGAAATTGACGGCAAAGAAAATCCTGACCTGATCCGCGCGATGTCCGGTCTTAATTTCGGTATGGGAAAGACAGGTGGGGCGTGCGGTGTTTTGACGGGTGGCGCGGCGGCACTTGGATATTTTACAGGCCAAGGTGAGCCTGAAGAGTTGCCTCACAGTCGAGCGTGGGAAATTATCGCTTCCTACGTCGAGTGGTTTCGAGAGACATACCATACCGATACATGCTACGGTCTCATCGGAGGCGATTATTCTGTTTGCCACACGACATGCCCTGCGATCATTGAAGCGGGATATGAGAAAATGGTCGAGCTTTTGATCGAGTACGAGATCGTCGAGCTTTGATGTGAACCGCGAGACATTGATCCTTTACGAGGAGTGAAAAACAAATATGATCTACTTAAATAATGCCGCTACATCTTTTCCGAAAGCGCCGGGTGTCGCGCAAGCTGTTGCGCGAGCGTTGGAGTCACCTCCACAAGATCATAGTCGTTCGACCTCGGAGGATCGTGTCAAGGTCGACTGTCGTACTCTCTTGGCGGAGTATCTCGGATGCGCGCGCGAATGCGTCGTGTTAACGCCTAACGCAACTCACGGTTTGAACATCGCGCTTTTAGGTTTCCCATGGCGACAAGGCGATGTCGTTGTCACAACACGGGCGGAACACAACAGTGTTCTTCGACCGCTATACCATTTAAAAAAACAAGGGATCATCGATTATGTGGCGCTTTCCGTTCAGCCTGATGGCCGCGTATCATTGCGCGATTGGCAAGTCGCGATGAGCGAATATAAACCGCGACTCGTCGTTTTCACGCATGCTTCCAATGCGAGCGGTGCCGTCAACGACGTCGGCGTGATGACGAAAGTAGCGTCTGATATGGGGGCGACCATTCTCATCGACGCATCACAGACGATGGGTCTTTTACCTATTAGTCCGCTCGATTGGGGCGCCGATATGGTC
>CAZBOM010000035.1:5920-12669 GCA_964493375.1 uncultured Mageeibacillus sp.
GGGGCCAACGGGAACGGGTGGACTCTATGTGCGTCAAGGGTTGCCGCTTGAACCTGTGTACACGGGTGGAACAGGCGTGCGATCGGATGAGGATGAAATGCCAAAAGACATGCCGCTTCGACTAGAAGCCGGTACAGGCAATGAAGCTTCTTTTGCCGGACTTGCGACGGCACTCCTTTATGCGAAGGAAAACCCGCTCCCCGATTTTTATTTCGCAAAAATGTTAAACAAACTAGAAGACGGGATTCTCCGAGCGGGCATGAATTACATCGAAGTTCGAGGAACGCGTACGCCGATTATTGCCGCATTTAGTCCCGCCTATCGGTCGGAAATTCTTGGCGAAATGTTGGCTTTGAGCTTTGATATCATCTGCCGCGCGGGCCTCCACTGCGCGCCGCATTACCCCGGTATCGAAGGTGGCACGATACGCTTTTCGCTGTCGCGGTTTACGACCGACGAAGAGATCGACGCTGTCTGCGAGGCATTGCTCGCGATACACAGTGATTAACCTAACTCGTGGATGGTTGTCATGGAGAATGAAAAATATGAGTTCTTTCGAAGTTGAGAAAATTGACAATTGTTACGCGCACTCTCAAACCTTTGGGTACGCGCTTCAAACGGCCATAAACGATGATCTCGTGAGCCGGCTCGCGGAGCTCGGCGAGCTTGAGATCAACCGCAAGTTCCGTCGTCCATTTTTTCTGCTTCAGCTAGCCGACGGCTCGGAAATCAGGGGAGCGCTCGGCGACGACCGGATGAAGGCAAGTTTCCCCGATGAAAAATTCGAAGAGAGCAAGCGTCATTTTGAAGCCGATCTGGAGAGAATTCTCATGCGATAGTAATCATGCGCGAACGATGGCGTGGATTTTGGCACATCGGCAGTGAATTCGCAAACGCTAGCAATCGTACGCTCCAAAAAAACAATCGATGAGAATTCTTAATCATCATCAAAAGATGGCGGAAAACGCATCGAAACAAAGCATCAATAGATGCGGATTAAAAATAGAATCAAGTAGAATTGTACGCAGGTATGGTTGAAAGAGTAATTGTAAGTAAGACTGAAAGTGTCTGCCCCATTTGCCTTAAAAAAATTGACGCGCGACGTGTCGCGGAAGGTGAAATCATTTGGCTTGAAAAATCGTGTCCGGAACACGGCGATTTTTGTGTCGAAATATGGGGTGGCCACGTTCCATATGAGGAGTGGAATCGCTCTAAAGAACCGTCTTCCCCGGTGAATCCGGCGGTCGCTGTCGACCGCGGATGTCCTTTTGATTGCGGGCTTTGTTCTGATCACCGGCAACACAGTTGTTGTGTGTTGCTCGAAGTGACTGCGCGATGCAATTTGACATGTCCTGTCTGTTTTGCGTCGAGCGGTGATCTCGGTGATGATCCGCCGATCGAGAATCTCTTGGAGACGCTCGCTGATCTGCTGACGCGCGGTGGACCGATGAACATTCAGTTGTCCGGCGGCGAACCGACGATGCGCGATGATTTGCCGGTCATTATCGAACGCGGAAAAGCCATGGGGCATCCGTTCTTCCAGCTCAACACCAACGGCATACGCGTCGCTCAAGATCCAACTTATGCGCAAACATTGGCGGACGCAGGACTCGACTGTGTCTTTTTGCAGTTCGATGGTTTATCTGACGAGATCTATCGTCAAATAAGAGGACGTGAATTGCTCTCCGAAAAAATCACAGCCATTCAACGATGCGAAGAAGCGGGGATAGGCGTCGTACTCGTTCCGACCATTTGTGCCGATATCAATACAAGTGAAATCGGACCTATACTTGATTTTGCCGCGAAGCATATCTCAGCTGTGCGCGGCGTTCATTTTCAGCCGATGACGTATATGGGACGATATCCCGAAGGTGCTCCCGTCAATCGATTCACACTATCACATCTTTTATTTGAGATTGAGAAACAGACAAATTCCAAGATGAAAATGGCTGATTTCTCACCGGGCGGGGCGGAAAACGCCTATTGCTCATTTTCGGCGAGCTATTTTATCAACGACGACGGGACATGGCAGACTAAGGTCGGCCAAGATGCTTGTGCGTGTAGTTGTGGAAGTCCCGTTCCCATCGCGGCTGATCGAGCTCGGCAAGCGCGCGCCTATGTCGCAAAAGCGTGGAAAGGCACAGGTCGCCCTAAATTATCGATGATGAAAGCAAAGCCTATTTCCGACAGCGCTTGTTGTCCGACAGCAGATTCCCAGAAAGTGACCGGCCATGCTTGTTGCCCGACAGCAGATTTCCAAAAGATAGAAGATAAATCTTGTTGCCCTACAGTAGATTCCCAGAAGGTGACCAATCATGCTTGTTGCCCGACAGCAGATGCTGATAAATCTTCCGACAGCACTTGTTGTCCCTCTGTTGATTCGCTTGACTCCAAACCTAGCAATCGTTTTTCCGGGACGCAATCGCTTGACGCATTTCTCGAGAATTTCAACCGGAGGCAGCTAGCCGTCTCGGCTATGGCTTTCATGGATGCCTGGAATCTCGACCTCGACAGGCTTCGCGATTGTTACATACACGTCGCTGACGGAAAGCGGTTGATACCATTTTGTGCCTATAATCTCTCTTCACAAGATGGACAAACCCTCTATAGACCATCGTCGTGAGCGATTGAATGCGCTTGAGCCTTAATCGACGATGATGAAGTATAAAAGAAACGAAGTGGTTCGTGCAAAGATGAAGCGGACATCTCTCGATGAGTGGATTTTAAATAAGCACGGTATCGATACCGATGACCGTGTGGCCGTTGAGCGTTACCAACTGGAGAAGATACTCGAAACCGTCGTATGGGCGCGCACTCATTCAAGACTCTACGCTCGGCTTTATGAGAATTTGGCTTTGCCCAATATTATTGAATCGTTCGCCGAATATCCTTTCATCGATGCCGACGATCTGATAGAACGTGGGACTGAACTTCTATGCGTCAGTCAGAGCGAGATCGCGAGAATCATCACACTCCAAACTTCCGGTACGACACAACCACCGAAGCGCGTGTATTTCACGCGTGAAGATATAGAGCTAACGCTCGATTTCTTCGAACACGGCATGAAGACATTGTGCGGTCGTGGAGATCGCGCGCTCATTTTGTTTCCGGCAAAAACACCTGACAGTGTTGGGGCTCACTGTCTGTTGTGAAGACCGGGGCACCGCTGTCGAGCTTCTTCGGAGAGAACCGATCGACATCGTTTGCGGTCCAGCATCGTGGTTGCTAGACGTGGCGGAACAAACAACGAGCAATCCTGTGCGCGCGGTCTTAAGCAGTAGCGAGTATTTATCGGCAGATGACAGAAAAAAATTAGAAAATGCTTGGTCATGTGCTGTTTTCGATCACTTCGGGATGACTGAAACGGGACTCGGCGGGGCTGTCGAATGTGACGCGCACGAAGGGATGCATATCCGAGAAAATGATCTTTACTTTGAAGTAATCAATAGCGAGGGGCAGCTGTTGCCGGAAGGAGAAGAGGGAGAACTCGTCGTCACCACTTTGACGAGATGCGGGATGCCCTTTATTCGATACAGAACAGGTGATCGCGCCATTTTATCAAGTGATCGCTGTCCTTGCGGAAGTTCGATTCGCCGTATCTTACATGTGAAGCGCGATGCCACATAATCGGTCCTAACATACTGTTGATCGCTTGGCCAAAAATTCGACTTTTGTGCCGGTTTTTAGCACATTACTCGGAATATTGTCCAGTTTTTGGTCAAAATTTCGACTTTTGTGCAGATTTTTAGCACATTAATCGAAATATTGTCCAGCGCTTGGTCAAAAACTCGCCTTTACCACAAGCTGCAATTCTGGCCAAGATCACGAGATTTAAGGACACTATTTCAATATCTGGCATATGCTTTGCCGCAAGCTACGGTTCTGTCTAACAGATAATGTCTGATTAATCGATTTCAACAAGAACCCTGTCAATCATTAATATGAACTTTTTCTTCCGTGGTATGATAAAAGGTAATTGTTTGAATTGCATGCGCGCTTGCGCGTTGTGTTTTGGAGGGAAAAATGGAAAGATACGATTTTGCGTCGATCGACAAAAAATGGCAAGAGAGATGGGAAGCGACGGGTGTTTTTCACGCGGAACAACCGACGGCTGGTCACGTGCCTGAAAAGCCGAAATACTACTGCTTGGTAGAATTCCCGTATCCTTCGGGGGAAGGACTCCATGTCGGGCATCCTCGGAGTTATACGGCGCTTGATCTGATCGCGAGAAAGAAGCGACTCGAAGGCTTTAACGTATTGTACCCCATGGGGTGGGACGCTTTTGGCTTGCCGACGGAGAACTACGCGATCGCGACGAAAATTCATCCTTCCATCGTGACACGCGATAATATCGCTCGTTTCAAAAAGCAGTTGCAAGCACTCGGTTTCAGTTTCGATTGGACGCGCGAAATCAATACAACGGATCCCGACTACTACCGATGGACTCAGTGGATCTTTCTGCAATTTTATAAACACGGTCTCGCCTTCAAAAAAGAGATGTCGGTGAATTGGTGTCCGTCGTGCAAATGTGTTCTCGCGAACGAAGAAGTGATCGACGGAAAGTGCGAACGTTGCGGCGCCGAAACGACACACAAAGTCAAGAGCCAATGGATGCTGAAAATTACTGAGTACGCGCAAAAGCTCCTCGACGGCTTGGTCGATCTCGATTTTATCGACCGCGTCAAAACGCAGCAGCGCAATTGGATCGGTCGAAGCGAAGGGGCGGAGATCGATTTTGGGACGACGGCGGGCGATTTGCTCAAAGTCTACACGACGCGCCCCGATACACTATGGGGAGCGACTTACGCCGTTATGTCGCCGGAACACGAACTTCTCGGAAAATGGCTGGAAGCCGGCTTGATCAAAAACGCCGACGAACTCAAAGCGTACCAAGAAGAAGCGCAACGCAAATCTGAATTTGAGAGAACGGAACTCAATAAAGAAAAAACAGGTGTTTGTCTCGACGGTGTCGCGGGGATCAACCCCGGGACGAAAGGCGAGATTCCGCTATTCGTGTCTGATTACGTGCTGACGACTTATGGGACCGGCGCGATTATGGCGGTGCCGGGACACGACGATCGCGACTACGAATTCGCGAAAGTCTTTGAGTTGCCGATCGTCTGTGTCGTCGAAGGGGGCGATATTAGCGAAGCCGCTTTTACCGACATTGAAGAAGGCGTCATCGTCAACTCCGGTTTTATTGATGGCATGAGTGTCAAAGAGGCTATAGAATGTGTCATCAAATGGCTCGAAGAAGAGGGCATCGGCAAACGCAAAGTAAATTACCGTTTGAGAGACTGGGTTTTCTCACGCCAGCGCTACTGGGGTGAGCCGATCCCGATGGTGCACTGTGAGCAATGCGGCTGGCAACCTGTTCCCGAGGAAGAACTCCCTCTACAATTGCCGGAGGTCGAGTCGTATGAACCGACGGAAACAGGCGAGTCGCCTCTCGCCAAATTGACCGATTGGGTGAAAACGACGTGCCCGTGTTGCGGAGGTCCCGGCGAGCGCGAGACAGACACGATGCCAAACTGGGCGGGGTCGTCGTGGTATTTTATCCGCTATACCGACCCGACATGTGAGACGGGGCTCGCGTCTCAGGAAGCGCTCGATTATTGGCTCCCTGTCGACTGGTACAACGGAGGGATGGAGCACACGACACTTCACTTGTTATATTCGCGCTTCTGGAATCATTTCCTTTACGATGAAGGGATTGTTCCCATTCCGGAACCTTATCTCAAACGCACGAGCCATGGGATGATTCTCGGCGAGGGCGGGGAGAAGATGTCAAAATCGCGAGGCAACGTCGTGAACCCCGACGATATCGTCAAAGAGTATGGCACCGACACACTGCGCTTGTATGAGGTCTTTATCGGTGATTATGAGAAACCGGCTCCTTGGAGCACGACATCCATCAAAGGGTGCTCGCGTTTTCTCGATCGCGTGTGGGCGCTGCAAGAGCATGTCATCGGCGGACAACAGTATCGCCCCGATGTTGAAACGTTGATTCACCAAACGATTAAAAAGGTGACAGACGATATAGATACGTTGAAGGGGAATACGGCGGTCGCACAGTTGATGACACTGTGCAATCGTTTTTATGAGCTCGGGAATGTGAACGACGCTGAATACAAGACATTCTTGTTGTTGCTCAATCCCTTTGTTCCGCATATCACGGAAGAGATTTGGGAGCGTCGCGGGTATCCCGGCGTGATGACAGACCAAACGTGGCCAGTATACGATGAGGCGAAGACGATCGAACAGACCGTCGAAATCGCCCTTCAAGTCAATGGCAAAATCAAGGCACGTGTCAACATCGCTCACGATCTCGCCCAAGGTGATGCGATTGCTTTCGCGAAAGAGATTGATGCTGTCGCACGCGAGCTTGAAGGCAAAACGATCGTCAAGGAGATTTACGTCCCCGGTCGTCTGATTAATCTCGTTGTAAAAGGTTGATTCAATCATCCCAATGCTGTCCCTCTGCGAGCGAAAGACTGATTGATCTCGTTGCAATAGGTTGAATCAAACACTCGCTTTAG
Organism: uncultured Mageeibacillus sp.; assembly: GCA_964493375.1. Lineage (GTDB taxonomy): Bacteria > Bacillota > Clostridia > Saccharofermentanales > DTU023 > UBA4923. Next base: position 12,460 of record CAZBOM010000035.1, read on the forward strand.
AGAATTGAGATAACGATTTTGGTCTTTTGGAACATGGATTTGTGGCGAATGAATGAGTTGACAGCCAAGAATAAGTGTGGGAAACTTGCAGATAATTGAATAATTAAAGGCAGTGATGGGAAGAGTACGCTGGCTGGTGACGAACAGAGAACCCGATAAGGTGGAAGCGGGGCGGAGCCGAAAGCCGAACATGGCCCCTGAGCCGCAGAT
>CAZBOM010000036.1:0-6029 GCA_964493375.1 uncultured Mageeibacillus sp.
GACAGCCTTTTTCTTATCTTCGAGAAGTGATAAATCTTCGAGAAGCGATCGGGCTAAAATCGCGTGCTCAATACCACTGATATCGGGAACCAGTTCGCGACTCCCCGTCGCACAGACAATCACGTCGTATTTGCCGTCTTCTAACATCGAGAGTGTCGCTTCCGTATTCAAAAGGAGTTTGAAGTTGGGATTGTCGCGGTCACACCGTTCGACAGTACGCTCCATCCATTCGAGATAATTACGCACATCGCGTTTAAAAGCCGGAACAGACGCGAGGCGTACCATGCCGCCGACGCCTTCCAGTTTGTCGATCAAATGCACTTCATGACCGCGGTCGAGCGCCGCCATCGCGCACTCAAACCCCGCGGGACCGGCACCGACGACCGCCACCTTCTTTTTCACCGGTGCCAAGGGAAGCTCTTCCGGCAAGACAGACTCGTAAGAGGTCCTCGGATTGACGGCACAACTCGGGTGTCCACCTTCAACAAATTCGTTGATACAAGCTTCCTGGCAGCCGATACACGGTCTGATCTCGTCGACTTTGCCGGCGTACGCTTTCTTCGGCCACTGCGGATCGGCAAGTAGCGGGCGACCGAGCATGACCATGTCGCACATGTCGTCGGCCAAGGCCTTCTCTGCGAGATCGGGGTAGCCGAGTTTTCCGACAGCGACGACGGGAACGGGCAGCCCCTTGTTCGAGACAATGTGGTTCTCGGCGAAATAATCTTTAACAAGCTTGGACACTTCAAGAAAAACACCCGGTTTCATCGTTGTCGGAGGATGCGGGAGCCACCAGTTATCGTAGCAGCCGAGATCAACATCGAACATGTCGACACCTGCCTCGACGAGTTTTTTCATGTAATCGAGTGTTTGTTCAATCGTTCGCTCATTCTTGAATTTTTTGAGTGTTTTCACGATCTGCATACGATCGCCATACGTTGCGTGAAGCGCCAGCGACAAGTCGATCCTGTACATAATCGGATAATCAGGACCGGTACGCTTTCTTATCTCACGAACGACATCAAGGCCAAACGCCTGCCAATCGGCGTAATGACCAAGTTTACGGCGATTGAACGCAGGGTTCGTAAGCTGTTCGAGGAGATATCCTTCGTGACCGTGCAGATAGACGCCGTCGATCGTCGCGACTTTGGCATCTGCAGCCGCTTGCCCGAAATTCTTGATGATCTTCTTAAGCTTTCGGCCTGAGAGTCTGAGGCACGGGACTCCGGGAAGGTAGTAGTTGGGGTTGAATGAAGAGGACACGGGGAACTTATATCGGCTGACGAGACATTGCGGATTGCCGACCCGCCCCAGGCCTGCCGTCAATTGAATGAAGAAGTGAGCGCCCGCCGCGTGCGTGTTGTGCGCGATATCACGCCATCCTGAAAAATACGTCCTACTCCCAAGGATTTTAGGGAAATACGTCAGATTACCCGGCTCTGTCAATGAATGATCGATACCGAACGTCACGGGCACGAGCCCCGAGGTGATCAAACCGACACCTCCTTTGGCGCGTTCTTCGAAATACGCGATCATCGACCGATCAGGCCTACCCGTCTCCTCCGCCTGTGAGATATTACCCATGGGAGCCATGACGAGTCTGTTCTTTAAGGTGATGCTGTTGACGCGAATCGGCGAGAAGATCGACTTATAGGGATAGAGCACTTGCGTCATCCGACCACCGGCGACTTTTCCCTCATCGAGGAACCAGTCTCCCGAGTCTTTCAACCAGTCTGCGAGTAGTGTTTCAGGGTACTTTGACATACATCCACTTCCTTCCTCAAAGTTCACTTCAACCATACCATGTAACGAGAGATTATTATTTTACTTTTTGGAGTCAGACGGCTCAGCTACTTATCACAATCAACACGTCACCCACGACGAATAAAGAGCCTTAGGGACGTGGTGATTCGGACACACTATGAACGGCAATCAATCCCCAACCCACAGCAGATAAAGTCGACGTTGGCGCGTACGAGACGATCGTGGTCTTTCTCCGCGTCATCGCCTAAATAATGGGCCATCCTCATTTGATAATAACGAGATGTCAGGGAGAATTGAAGCATGACAACCGCGTTATCGATAAAGAGCGCCGCCATATCGAGATCAATGTCTTTTCTCACCTCGCCTTTTTTGACAGCGCGCTTGAGCAGTTCTTTGTACATGGAACGAAAACTGATCTCCGCTCTATCCGATAATCTCTCCGTTTGTACCTTCATGTTATCGGTGGTGATCAGCAGGTAGAGACGGCACATATCGGGATGCTTCTCCGTGTATCGGATCGCGACGCGAAACAACCGCTCGAGCACTTCAAGAATCGTCCCCTCTTCGGGGCAACAGTCTGCCATCGCGCGGTCGAGCAGTTCGAGCCCTTTCTCGACCATCGCGAGGAAGAGATCTTCTTTTGATTCAAAATAGCTGTACATCGACCCGATGCTGATACCGGCGAGCTTCGCGATCTCATTGATGTTCGCGGCATCATAGCCTTGTTCGGCAAAAACAGAGATCGCCGTCGTAAAAACATTGTCTTGCTTCTCCGGCGCGATCTTCGCAAACGTTTCTTTATAAAAGCGGGAAGACATCATGCCTTTCCTCCTTTTTTCTCTCATTCTGATTGTTTCAAGATGTGAGCTCTATTATCTCATACTGAAACAATCGGAATGACATTCGTTATGTGTGGTTGACGGGGCAGAGCGGGCGGCCTACCCCGTCAACCATGATGATCTAATTTTGTGCGAGTGCCTATTGAACGATCATTTCCCACCATCTCGTCCTCTATGGCTGAGCATACGATCCGACGAGAAGCATGTAGTCTCCCAACATACTGCCGAATTCAGGACCGCCCTCCATGATCATCCTGCCTTGCGCGACAAGCTCCACCATATCTCCCGTCCCGAGCAGTGTCGCGAGTGCACTTTCAAGATCGGTGAAGCGCATCGTGAAGAATGGTTGAGATCGCGTATAAGCCCCTCTCGCCGACTTCGTCTTGCCGGCTTTCACACGCAAATAAGCCGCGACATCGTCATAGCCGTCAACGACCCACGCGTACACGCGGTTCGGGCTCATCTTCGTCCATTCGACGATATCAGGATGGCCTTCACGATTGAGCTGACTGATACCAGATGATAACAAGTAAAAATAGAGCTTAACAAGCAAATGTTTCGTCTCTTCATCTTTTGGCGCTTCTTTCAGACCGAGAAGCGAGGCCATTTTCAACAGCGCTTTCATAAACGGAATCAAAATACCAAGTCGCGTCAAACCACGGAAGGCAGGCAATTTCTTCGACGTGCCTTTCATGAAACCATTGAAATTTTGCAAACTCTTAAAGGCGAGCTCCACCGTTGGTTTTTCCGGAGACGCGCCGAGTTTCGTGGTCACTTCGCCATCTTCAACGACAAAATGCGTCGCCCAGATCCCGTCGTCTGTCTTCGCGCTTACTTGAAAAGTTCCCGACTTCCCTTTCAACTTAGAACGGATGCTCGGCGTGTCTTCTATGATGACGCGAACGAGAGGGAGAACAGCATTGAAAAATATCTTCCCTGAGTAACGATCATCTCTCGTATCCATATCACACCTCATCTGCCCAATCGTCATCGTCCTCAAAATCGAGCTTCAGGAGATCGTGGACGGCCTCGACGATGCCGTTTGTATCGATGCCGTGAATCGCCATCAAGTCTTCGTGGTAGCCAATGGGCGAGAAGCAGTCTTGCAAACCGAGTCTTCGGAAAGCGCAGCTCATACCACTCTCTGCCAGCACTTCGGCGACAGCGCCACCGAGTCCGCCGATGACCGTATGGTCTTCGACCGTGATAATTCGCCTCGTATCGTGACACGCTTTGATGATGGCTTCTTTATCGAGTGGTTTAATCGTATGCATATTGAGAACACGTGCTTTGATGCCGACGGCGTCTAGCTCGGCCGCCGCCTGAACCGATTGGAAGACAGCGGAGCCACACGCGATGATCGTGACATCGGTTCCCTCAGCGAGTTGGACCGCCTTACCGATTTCGTAACCGTAATCGAGATCTTTGTAAACGAGCTGGTCAAATCCGCGATTGATACGAATATAGACAGGTCCGTCATGTTCCACAGCGGCGCGAACGACATTCGCCGTCTCCATACCGTCCGCCGGGACAATGACGACAAGATTGGCCATCGAACGCATAATGGCGATATCTTCCGTCGAGTGGTGAGTTGTACCGGCTTGCCCAAACGATGTACCGGCGTGCGAAGAGATCATTTTGACATTCGCCTTTTGATAGCAAATGTCCGTGTGAACTTGATCGAGAGCGCGACAAGAGGTAAAGATCGCGAAAGACGATGTAAAGGGTATAAGTCCCGCTTTCGCCATCCCGGCGGCCGCGCCATACATATTCTGCTCCGCGATACCGAATTGATAAAATCTGTCAGGGAATTTTTTCATGAAATCGCCGATTTTTGACGATTTTCCGAGATCGGCTGTCAACGCGACGATGCGAGGATTTTCCTCTGCCAATTCACATAAAGTCTCACAATAGACTTCACCTGTCGACAGCCTCGTCTGATTGATGCTTGTAAATGAGATACCCATTATTTCGCTCCTCTCTGTTCTATGGCGGCCAGCCTACCTTCGTAGTATTTATCGAGATCGCTGAGTGCCTCGGCTCCCATCTCCTGCGTGATACCGCCGTAGTGCCAGTGGTAATCGCCGGCGCAGAATCCGACGCCTTTGCCTTTACATGTGTCGAGGATAATGCACGTCGGTTTGTCCTTGCGTTCGAGCGCTTCATTGATCGCGTCGTTCATCGCTTCAAAGTCGTGCCCGTCGACGGTTACCGCGTGAAAGCCAAACGCGCGCCATTTGTCTTCAAACGGTTCAAGCGGCATGATATCTTCCGTCATGCCGTCGATTTGCGCGTGGTTGCGGTCGACGAGTGTGACGAGATGGGGCGGATTGAAATGTCCGATCGCCATCGCGGCTTCCCAGATCGCGCCTTCTTGGCATTCACCGTCACCGAGCAAACAGAACGTTCTGAAATCTTTTCCTAGTTGTTGGGCGGCGAGCGCCGTCCCGAGCGCGAGTGATAACCCGTGTCCGAGAGATCCCGTCGACGCGTCGACGCCGGGAACTTTGTTGGAGTCGAGATGAATACCGAGCTTTGATCCTGTCAAGTTGAATGTCTCGAGATCTTTTTTATCGATATAGCCTATATCGGCGAGAATCGCGACGAGTCCGATCCCCGCGTGACCTTTCGACATGATAAAACGATCGCGATCTTCCCAATCGGGGTTCTCTCGATCAATACGCATGAAGCGACTGTAAAGAAGTGTCGCGACATCAATCATACTGAGCGCGCCGCCGAGGTGTCCGCTCCCGGCACAGAGCGTCGTCTCAATGATCGTTCGTCTATGCTCGTGAGCTTTCGCTTCGATGGCGAGTAGTTCTTCTTTCGTTAATGGCATAACAGACCTCCTTTAGCGGTACATTTCCGGATGAAGTTTGCGAACGACTTCGAAAGACTCGTGAGCGGCTTTGAATGTATGCTCGAGGTCTTCATCTGAAATCGCACAGTTCATAAAAATATTGTGGTGATTGGCGAGGAAAACGCCGCGCATCACCATTTCAGCCACCCACTCCTGCAAGAGGACGTTCGAGTCATCGTCACCGAACGTGACTGTCGGCATGGCGCGTTCGCCCGTGACACGGAGCTCAAATCCATGTTCCTTAGCGATCTCGATGAGACCTTCAGCGAATTTGTCTCCGATTTTTTTCATGACGACAGGTGCGTTGATCTCACGCAAGATCTCAATACAACGAATGGCCGCGGCGATCGGAACGGCGGATAACCAATAACTTCCCGTCGCGAAAACAGAACTGATCGCCGGTCGCATCGACACATCGCCACAAAGCGCTGAAATGTTGTATCCGTTGGCCAACGCTTTGCAGAAACAAATTAAATCGGCTCGAAAACCGTAGTGGTAATCGGACCCGCGCGTATCGAGACGGAATCCGCAACGAACATCGTCCAAAATCAACACAATGCCGTTTG
>CAZBOM010000036.1:6051-10665 GCA_964493375.1 uncultured Mageeibacillus sp.
AATCCGGAAGCGGTAAGTGGTTCTCGTTCATGGCTTGGTGATCGTAAGGCGTGGAAATGACGCCGGCGATATCGCCGTGGTGATCGGCGAGAACGCGTTTGAACATCTCAACGTTGTTGAATGGAATCGTGATGATGTTCTCAATATCTTCATAGAGAACTCCCGCATAACCGACATCGAGCATCCACGGGAGGACGCCGTGATAGCCGCCGACAAATTTGACGATCTTCTTTCGACCGGTCGCGGCTCTCGCCGTCAACATCGCGAGGTTCGTGACGTCGCCTCCATTCTTCGCGAACATCGCCCAATCGGCGCTGTCAACCGTGTCAACGAGAAGTTCGGCCAGCTCGATCATGCGATGGGAAGGAACCGTGGTGCAGTTTGCTTTTTCCATCTGGGCTCTTGCGGCGGCGTCTACTTCGGGGTGATTGTAACCCAAGATGTTAGGGCCGTAAGCGCACATATAATCGATAAAACGGTTGCCATCGACATCCCAGAAATGTGCCCCTTCCGCTCTTTCACAGAAGATCGGATACGCAGACACGGGGATAAAACAGCCGGCCGCAGGCCCCAAATGCCCCGGCACACCGGCGGGAATGACCTTTGTCGCTCGATCGAACAACTCTCTACTTTTCGGGTATTGATGTAGCTGCATAGCAAAACTCCTTTCACGACAGATAGCGTGGGACCATGCCCAGCAGCCTATCGAGATTGTCTATCATGGGAATCCGACCGCGAACGGCGACGTTACCTTTGCCTATGCACGTGTAGCTGTCGAGCTCACCATTTAAAAGTCCAAAAGCCGTCTCGAACGTGTCGAACATCATCGCCGCGCGCGCGTTTGAGCTCCGACCTTTCGCCGTTCTCAATCGTCCGCCCTCGGCGATGAGACGGAGCCCGAATTCGTCGCCCACCGTGATATTGATGATGCCGTCTTCCATCTTCTTGGCGATCCTGATGCCGGTCTCGTCGTATCTCGCTATTTCAGATAAGGCGTAAAAAGCGGTATACGCCGTCAACATCGTGCTTTTCTCCAAAAATCCCGCTTCTTGTTTGATGCGTTCGCGATCAGGTTTTAAATAGCTTTCCAGTTGACCGGCTAAATACGTGAATGTATTTTTCAGAAAACCGATGTGTCGAAAACCTTTCGTCGGTAGCGGATTTTTCTCTCCGTCCACCATGAGATTGAGGTGCTCCGGTGATGAGAAACGAAGATTCATGTTGTACGTGACATCGTCTCCTCGGGCGGCGACACACTCACCGTTGCGAAAAGTCAAGACAAGTCGGTCGATCTCCGGGACAGAAAAACGGATCGCTAAGTCGCGACCGCGTATCGCTTCTGCCGACGCTTCATCAAATCGACAGAGATCTTCCATGTTTCTGAGAACAGCGTGCAGATTAATCGCCGCTTTGACTCTTTCATTCATAATAATCACTCCCTCCTTTACAGGCTTAGTGATATCTTTGACATCCGAATCGCCTGCAATCCTTGATACGCTCGTGCTTTGCGGATAATGACAAAATAGAGTGAGTACTCACTCTATTTCTAAATATAAATAAACATAAGATATTTGTCAATCTTTTTGCATCATAACTATTCAAAATGCCTAAAACATGGGCTCTGTGGGCGATAGAATTGAGAAGATATCCCCATTTCTCATTGTCACATCGCATAAAACCTGATAATATACAGTCGTATCGATAACAAAGTTCACGCAGGAGGTGCAAAATATGATTATCGGTGTTCCAAAGGAAATCATGACTGGTGAAAGACGCGTTGCGGCATCACCTGAGACAGTTAAGAAAATGGTCAGCGATGGTTTGACCGTTCTCGTCGAAAAAGAGGCCGGTGAAGGCGCTTTTTATCATGATCCGGAATATGTAGAAGCAGGAGCGGAAATTGTTGAGAACGTCGCGGAACTCTTTGATCGCGCAGACGTCATTTTGAAAGTTAAAGAGCCGCTCTTTAATGAGAAACAAGGCAAACACGAAGTTGACCTCATGCATGAAGGCCAAGTCATTATTACATTCATTCACCCCGCCGCGCCGGTTAACCACGACATGGTTAAACACATGGCCGAACGTGGCATCACGAGCATCACGCTCGACGGTATTCCCCGCATCACACGCGCTCAAGCCATGGACGCTTTGACATCCATGAGCACATGTGCCGGTTACAAGGGCATGCTGATCGCCGCGAACGAACTGCCGAACTTTGTTCCCCAGATCTTTACAGCCGTCGGTATGATTAAACCCATCAACGTCCTCGTCATTGGCGCGGGCGTCGGCGGACTCCAAGCGATCGCGACCGCGAAACGTCTCGGCGCCATCGTCTACGCCGCGGATATTCGTCCGGCCGCCGCTGAACAAGCGATGTCACTCGGCGCGAAGGTCCTCGACCTCGGCGTTCCTCCGGAAGAAGCCATCGGAGAAGGCGGATACGCCCTCATGCTCTCACCAGAACGCCTGGAAGCTGAGCGTCAATTGCTCGCTGAGCACGTCAAAGAAATGGACATCGTCTTCTTGTCAGCGCTCGTCCCCGGAAAACTTGCCCCTACCCTCATCACAGAGGAAATGGTCAAGACCATGAAGCCCGGCTCTGCCATCGTCGATATTTCGATCGACCAAGGCGGTAACTGCGATATCACGCCTCCGGGAACAGTCGAAGTGAAACACAACGTGACACTGATCGGCATCAAGAACATCCCCGGCTTGCTCCCGAAGAGCTCGACATGGATGTTCTCGCAGAATATCTACAACCTTCTGAAGTATCTCATCAAGGATGGAGAAATCTATCTCGACATGGAAGACGAGATCGTCCAGGAAGCTCTCACGACGCATCAGGGCAAAGTTGTCCACAGAGGTGCGTTGGAGGCCTTCGCCGCGCTTGGTCATTAATCACTCTGTCAGCCTAAGTGCCGCGTCCTTACGGGACGCGGCATTTTTCACTCATCGAATAAAGTCGAGTGATAAGACGGAGCGGACAGCCATTTAGTGGAGTCCTAATGACAAGTTTCATCTGCTAAAAGGCGCCGCGATCTAAAGCGGCGTTGCCTTGTCAAAAGAAATATTGAAGAAAAAGGAGACACGTACATGACAACCACACAAGCCATCCTGCTCGGCGTCTTTGTTGTTTCGACGCTGGTTGGCTACAAAATTATCACGCGCGTCCCGAGCTTATTGCATACACCTCTGATGTCCGGTATGAACGCTTTCTCAGGCGTCACCGTTCTCGGGTGTCTCACGGCGACGGCATTGGCAGTCCATTGGGGAAGCACTGTTCTCGGCTTCGTGGCGATCGTCCTCGCGATGATCAACGTCGTCAGCGGATTCGGTGTCACACACCGCATGTTGAAGATGTTCCACAGCAGTTCTAAGAAAGGAGCAAAAAAATGATGCAAATGATCCCACGCATGCTCCTTGAGGCGATGCCCGCTTTAACAACCGTTAAAACAGGCTCGCAAACGTTCTACTACATCGCGGCCGGTGTTCTAACCGTTCTCGTACTTGTCGGCATTTCAATGATGAGTAAAGTCGAGACATCAGTCGTCGGTAATGCGCTCGGTGCGACCAGCATGTTCCTCGCGATCGTATTGACCCTCTGGTATTTCAATATCCTGACCGTCTGGATTCTCTACGTCGCCATGCTCGTCGGTCTCATGATCGGTATATTTGCTTCGATCCGCGTCAAGATGATTCAGATGCCGCAGATGGTCGGTCTGTTAAACGGATTCGGTGGTGCCGCCTCCATGCTGGCCGGTATTCTGACACTTATCGCCGCTCAACCGAATGAGACGATCTTCTCACTTCTGACGGCCGGGCTCGCGATCTTTGTCGGTTCGCTGACGTTAACGGGAAGCCTTGTCGCCGCGGGTAAACTTCACAAAGTTCTCCCTCAGAAACCTATCATTCTGAAGAACCACCAGTTCTGGACGATCCTGACACTTGTTCTCTCACTGGCGACCGTCGTTTTATTCGCTGTCCCCGGTGCGTTGGATAACGCGATTGTAAAAATCGTCTTATTGCTCGGCTGTGTTATCTTGTCAGGCGCTTTCGGCATTATTTTTGCCATCCGCGTCGGTGGTGCCGACATGCCGATTACGATCTCCTTACTCAACTCATTTTCCGGTGTCGCCGGATCAATCGCCGGTATGGCGATCGGCGATCCGCTCCTCGTCGCCGTCGGTGGCGTGGTCGGAGCATCAGGTCTCCTGCTGACACAAATCATGTGCCGCGCGATGAACCGCAAGCTCTTCGATATTTTGCTCGGCAAGACATCGGTTGCCGGCGCGCCCGCACCAGCGAAGAAGCCGGAAGAGCCTAAAGTCGAAGAAGTTCCCGCCGTTGTGACCGCTGCCGATATGTCTCCGGAAGAATGCTGCGGATGCTGGCTCCGTGATGCCGAGCGTGTCATCATCGTCCCCGGTTACGGTATGGCTCTCTCTCAAGCGCAATCAACAGTCAAACAGCTTATGTCTGAACTCGAAGCCGAAGGCAAAGAAGTCAAATTCGCGATTCACCCCGTCGCCGGTCGTATGCCCGGTCACATGAACGTGCTTCTCGCGGAAGTTGATATCCCGTACGACAAACTCTACGAGATGCAAGATATCAACG
>CAZBOM010000036.1:10765-12507 GCA_964493375.1 uncultured Mageeibacillus sp.
ACGAGTTCAAAGACACCGATGTCGCGATCGTCATCGGCGCGAACGACGTCGTCAATCCGGCCGCGAACACCGCGACAGGCACGCCAATCTACGGCATGCCCATCCTCGATGTCGATGACTCAAAACACTTGATCATCTGCAACTTCGACAAACTCCCCGGCTACGCGGGCGTTGACAACCCTCTCTATGAAGACGGTAAAGAAGACAAGATCGCCTTGATGCTCGGTGACGCGAAAGAGACACTCAACGCGATCATGAAATCATATCGCGCGTCAGAAGCAGCGACAGCCGCGGCGACAAAAGAAGCCTCCGACGCTGTGACACCTGAACTCACATGTGGGTACTGGCTCCGCGATGCGGAACGCGTCATCATCGTGCCCGGCTACGGCATGGCTCTCTCACAGGCGCAATCGATCGTCAAACAACTGATGATGGATCTTGAGTCAGAAGGCAAAGAGGTTAAATTCGCGATCCACCCCGTCGCCGGTCGTATGCCCGGTCACATGAACGTACTCCTCGCCGAAGTCGATATCCCGTATGACAAGCTCTACGAGATGCAGGATATCAACGACGAGTTCAAAGACACCGATGTCGCGATCGTCATCGGCGCGAACGACGTCGTCAACCCCGCCGCAAACACGGCGACAGGCACGCCGATCTACGGTATGCCCATTCTCGACGTCGATCACGCCAAGCATTTGATCATTTGTAACTTCGATAAACTTCCGGGCTACGCCGGTGTTGACAACCCGCTTTATGAAGAGGGCAAAGAAGACAAGATCGCCTTGATGCTCGGCGACGCGAAAGAGACGCTCAACTCGATCATGCAAGCTTTCCGCGTCTGTGGCGTCCGCCCTGTCGACGGCGAAGGCGAAAAACCGGCCGAACAAGTCTGTGGCCAGTGGCTGAACGACGCAGAGAAAGTTATCATCGTCCCCGGTTACGGTATGGCGTTGTCGCAAGCGCAATCGATTGTGAAACAGCTCATGTCTGAACTCGAATCAGCGGGCAAAGATGTGAAATTCGCGATCCACCCTGTGGCAGGTCGTATGCCCGGTCACATGAACGTTCTCCTCGCTGAAGTCGATGTCCCCTACGACAAACTCCACGAGATGCAAGAGATCAACGATGAATTCGCGTCCACAGACGTCGCGATCGTTATCGGCGCGAACGACGTCGTCAATCCCGCCGCCAACACCGCGACAGGCACACCGATCTATGGCATGCCGATTCTCGATGTCGAGAACGCGAAACACGTCATCATCTGCAACTTCGACAAACTCCCCGGCTACGCCGGCGTCGACAACCCGCTCTACGAAGAGGGGCAAGATGACAAAATCGCGCTCATGCTCGGTGACGCGAAAGAAACACTGACAGCGATCATCAACGCCTATCGTTGCTAAGCATCGATCGTTCGAAGCATTCGCTTCGCTTGAAAGATTATTAACGATCGAGATCGCAATCTCGCTACAAAAGGGCCTAGAGGAGAAACATCTCTTCTAGGTCCTTTTCTTGTTTGTCATGTCTTATTAAAACCAAAGACACGATCGTTCTTCTTTCTACTTTTCTAATTTTCTCCTCTTTACGCCACAGCAACCTTTACAGCCGATTGGGAATTCAGAGAGAATCTCAACCAGCTGACAGAAATGGATCTTGGTGCTGTATTTGATGACACAAAAATAGATTGACCACGGTCAAATGATTGTTTATTGACATATTAATTTCCCTTCGCCAGATCTTGG
>CAZBOM010000037.1:0-6257 GCA_964493375.1 uncultured Mageeibacillus sp.
AGCACTTGCCTTACAAGCAAGGGGTCATCGGTTCGAGCCCGGTTGCTCCCACCAGTTAAAAGACCGTCGATGATTTGCTCGACGGTCTTTTTTTCCGATCATTAGATTAGATAATGTAAATCAAATAAATCAGTGCGGTGTCAATTGACATCGACCCTCGCTCACTATCTCTACCCTTAGATCGTCAATGGCCACTTTTCAATGGAGTGTTTAAAAGCTTTTTTGCGGTTTTAAGAGAAATAAATCTTCTTATTTTCACTGTCTTTTCAATCATCAAATGAATGGCTAGAAGTGTTTATGAGAGGCAAAAAACGGCGATATGCTCCATTCTGTAGCATATCCGGTGTTTATTCTTGAGCATTTTCTCAACTCGTTTCATACTTCATCTATATATGAAAACATATTCAAAAATCTTCGGAGTTCGTATTAAGTTACTGCGGAAGGAGCAGAAGCTTCGCCAACATGACATTGCCGAAAAACTGAATCTTAGCAGACAAGCGATCTCAAAATATGAACGCGGTGAACGTGAACCCGGTCTTGATGTTCTCATGAAGATGGCTGAATATTTCGATGTATCCTTAGATTATCTGTTTGGTAGAACAGATAATCGCCTTGTCAATATGGTTGATGAAAGGGATCTGCTTTATTGGGAGAGATTGCCAAAAGTCGCAGACGAGCGTTGGAAAAAACGACCTTAATTATTCTTCGCCTATTTTTGCGCCTAGGCGATTCGTACAGTTGACAACCGTTTCCTTTATCTGTTATCCTTGCAAGGCCGCTCATAAGAGCGGTTTATGGCGCAGTAGTTCAGCCGGTTAGAATGCCAGCCTGTCAAGCTGGAGGTCGAGGGTTCGAGTCCCTTCTGCGTCGCCAAACAGTTGCCGGTTTCAAAACCGGCGATTGTTTAAGCCCAGATAGCTCAGTCGGTAGAGCAACGGACTGAAAATCCGTGTGTCGCTGGTTCGATTCCTGCTCTGGGCACCAACCTTAAACCCCTGTGGCTCTAGGAGTTCAGGGGTTTCTGCTTTTCAGACTATATGTTCGGATTTCTCCGAAACCTCCGATAAACCTCCGTTCAGTTTTTTTGCGGTTATTTTCTCTGCTTCAATAACAGCCACATGTTAACTTGACTCGAAACAATTTCCCGGTGTCCGTAGGTGAAATATCTCATATGATTAAAGCTAAGGTATAACGCTCTCTTATGATGATCATGAACTGTCATATTATTTGAAATGGAACGCGACGGGTCCTTTCTACAAGTCATCATGACGACTGTTCATGTGTCCGCACAGCGTGGACATTAATATATATACGTTAACTTGTACAGCCTGAAATACTTGTTGTATAGGCATTACAGCAGACAGAGAGTATATATTATGTTTCTGTTTAAAACTTGTAAAATTCTTCAATAAGCCTATGGCAAGGGCTGTTAAAGGTTTGAATGCGAAAACCCCTGTCATGCAAGTTATACACAGAGTTATTAACATTATCAACATAAATGTGAATAAGCCTAGAAAAAAGTGAACAATAATTTGAAGCAAAAAGGTCAATTTTATTGTTCAAAAGTCTGTTATTTCGTGTAAAATGCGTAAGTCAAAAGAATGCCGAAAATATGTTAACTATGATGAAAAAGCGAGATATTATTTTTTCGGTTTTAATGAAAACTTCAACGATTCTTCATCATTGATAAACAGCTCTCATTGTCACCGGTCATGCCCTGCGGTAAAATGAAACAAAGGAGGCGGTGGATATGAGAGTAGCGATCGCCAGTGATCATGGCGGATACGAAATGAAAGAAAAAATAAAGCTACGCTTGTTAGAGTGTGGTCATGATGTGGTCGACGTCGGCACTGATAATACAGAATCAGTTAGCTATGTCGAGTACGGGCAGTTGGCTTGTGAACAAGTAGTTTCCGGCACATGTGAGCGCGCGATCCTCATCTGTGGGACGGGTATAGGGATGTCCGTTGTAGCAAATAAGCACAAAGGACTGCGAGCGGCGCTCTGCACGAACACTTTTATGGCGGAGATGGCGCGCCATCACAATGATGCCAATGTTCTTGCGTTAGGTGCACGCGTTTTGGCGATCCCTTACGCGATTATGCTAGTCGATATTTTTATGTCAGAACCATTTGATGGAGGTCGCCACCAAGTGCGCCTTGATCAAATTACAAAGATTGAAGAGGTCAACCTGTGAGTGAAATAATGCAAAAGATTGATGGTGTTTTTGTTCTCGATCATCCGTTGATTCAACACAAACTTGCTTTATTGCGTGACAAGAACACGAATACAAAAGAGTTTCGCGAGCTGTTGAGTGAAGTCGCGATGCTCATGGCGTATGAAGTGACGCGCGACCTGCCTTTGCGCCCTGTCGACATAGAAACACCGATTGGTACAGCGCACTGCCATATGATTGAAGGCAAAAAACTGGCGCTCGTTCCGATTTTGCGCGCAGGATTGGGAATGGTCGACGGGATGACGAATCTCATTCCCATGGCAAAAATTGGACATATTGGACTTTATCGAGATCCTGATACGCTTGAACCTGTCGAGTACTACTGCAAGTTACCCGACGATATTGAGAATCGCGACGTAATCTTATTAGATCCGATGCTCGCGACAGGTGGTTCAGCCGCTGCCGCAGTAGATTTTCTCAAGAAGAGAAATATTGAACACATTAAGTTTGTTTGCTTGGTCGCCGCACCGGAAGGAATCGCGCGTCTACACGAATCGCATCCTGAGATTCCGATTTATTGTGCCGGACTCGATGGTGGACTGAACGAGCACGCTTATATTGTTCCCGGTCTAGGTGATGCCGGTGACCGTTTGTTCGGAACGAAATAGGCGAATAATCAAAACGACATAAACACATCGAGATTGAATCAACTTGATCTAAAATAGTAGATTTCGTTGGCAAAAGCGATCTTGCATTTGTCAGGGAGCAGATATTCGCGGTGCTTCGTTAATTTGATGCCGTCCAAAGTGGTGCCATTTTTTGATCCGAGATCTTCAAGAAAATAGTTGCCGGCGCGTCGTCTAATTTTGGCGTGCTGGCGACTGATCGAGAATGAATCGACCCATAAATCAGACTTGCTCATATCCCTGCCGACGGTAAACTCTTCCGTCAGGATATAGGCGTGTCGCCCAAGCTCTTCTTCAGGAGTGCCCGGCAAACCTTCGGAGAGTTGCGCGATTTGGAATTGATCAGTTGAGAGATCAAGGTCTTCTGTTATCTCGTGAATCGTCTCATGATTTTGAGATCTGAAAATCATTTGACCGAGATTTTTAACTCTTGACGCGATACGGTTGCTCAAAGGTTCTTTAGTCATTTTACGTGATGATCTTTCTTGCTTATCAAAATCCACCAAAGAGGATGGTGTTAACTCCATGTGATTGACTCCTTGCTGTATGGCCTGATCGTCTTTGTCATACTTAGATGACGATACGAGAGGTTCACCGTTTAGCATTTTTGCTTCAAGCATTAAATCGAAAAAAGCCTCTCGCATGAAAAGCGTTTGAAGCCTCTCGATCAGAGATGATTCCCAGTGAAAAGTGTCTCCTAGCCAGCGGATCAATTCCGATTCATGTGTTGAGCCTTGATGCTCGCAACAAACGATTGGCAACGTGACGATTTTCAAGTCTTCGATTGTCGAGTTATGAGCATTGCAAGTCACAAAAATCAACTCCGGATGAAGTAATGCCGAGACGATAGGGAATAGATGATCATTCGTCCGCTCGATCGTTTTCATCACTTCTTGTAGCACATGAAATCCAGTTTGAGATTCTTTGCGCATCGTTTCGACAGCTTCTGATAACGATAAATAACTTTCATGATTGACATGAAAAATCCATCGATTTTGTTTGACTTGATGCCAAGAAACGGTTGCGATGCAAGAAGGGCGATGTCGCAAAAGTCCCGTATCCACCAGTGTGTCGACAGTGCAATCGTCCATTTTTTCAGGAATCGTTAACATCCATATACCGTCTGTTTTGGTCCGTTCCAATCGCATTGACATCGCCCTTCTCTCTTTCCCAACATCAATGCTTACAGTTGATCGTATACAGAAGAACTGAAGACTTTGTCAATTAGATTTCTCGCGAAGGCAATGATGTTTTCGCGAAAAAGTAGAGCAACCGTGATCAACACGGCGATGATAATGATGACTTCCAGTGTTCCAAAACCACTCCAACTCACTCGATCGGGAGCGTCATTTTTCTTTTTCAGTTTTTTCATTTTTACCTCTCCTTTCATACGTTTACGAGTCTGTTTTTAAGTAACATTATTATCAATTGGGATATCACCTGAAATTTGAGTATTCACCGCAGGTTTATGCCGATCTAGTTGAAATTGACAGATACATCTCGCGATCGTCATGCTCGATCGTCAGATCATGATTCCCATCTGCGTAATAGCGGGCAGAATGACAGTTGCCATAACAACGATAAGATCGAGAGCCATAGGAAAGACAAATAACAAAGATCGCTGCTCCGCTCTACCTCGCATGGCATCGCGGAATAGTTGGCGACCGCGATCGGCTTGCATACGTATAAGTTCCAAAATTTCTCTTCCACCCTCGCGCTCGTATCGCGCCATGAGTCGCAAGGCTGCTTGCACTTCCGGTAGAGGGCAGCGCTCAGCGAGCCAATTGGCCGCCATGACGCTATCATATCCCGTTTCGAGATGAAGGACTGCTTTGTTCAGGTCGTCGGCGACGGGGTTATCCGCCATTCTATCGGCTAAGTTCACTCTCGCGACTAATCGAAGTGCCCGATCAAACGTCAGACCGCTCTCTAGAAGAATGTAAAGAGAGTTGACGGCGGAAGGGTAATAGAATCGATAGCTTTCGCGACGCTTGGAGGCTTTTGAGCAATACTCAATATCGCGCGCCAATGAAACGGAAACGATGACCACGGCTACAATAAAGTATGAGACTCGCCCCGATAAAGTGAGAAGCGTCGCAATGAACAACCCCAAGACTAGATCTTTCACTTTTTGTGCCATATAGAGGATCCAGGCATTTTCACGGTGATCGGCCAAAAGCTGCACCGATGAGGAAACAGTCATGCCGATCTGTCCGGGCAACCAGTCGAGATAAATTCGAGAAAGCATTCTCGCCGCACGGATGTTTTTGGGTGTTTTACTCTCATGCTCTCGTTTCTTTTTAGCTCGTCGAGTTTTTCCTTTTATTTTTTCCGGCGCGAGCAGAAGTAGCAATACAAACAGAGCGAACATCGCCAGCAAATAGAGAATAGCCAAGGGAATCGCCATTTTCTGATCGTGTTGAATGGATTGGCTATATGAAACGGTTCCTCCTAGGACAAAATGCGCCATAAAAAAGGGGATCATCGCTAAGATTGCCGCTTCACTTGAGTGACCTCGTCGTTCGTTAGCCACTTCGCTTTGCATATTAATCTGTGCCGATAAATCGTGATGGCTTTGGCGAACAAAGACATCAATACGACCTCCTGCTCGTGATAGAAGTGTGAGCATCGTAAAATCGCGTGTACATACGGGGAGTCCGACTTCACGCGTAAACGAAGCGAGCGCTTCATTTAAGGACATCTGCGCTTCTAAATTCTTTTTTAAACGAAAGAGCGATCGAATGATTTTATTGTGTTTTCCCAATTGCTCGGTCAATGGCGTTATTGACTCCAGCAAAGCCGCTTCTAAAGGAACACCGGCTGATAATCTCGTGGATAAATAACCGAGTAAGTGTTGATATTGTGTGAGCAGCAATTTGCCTTCGCGAAGATGGAAGAGACGCGCAAGGCCGATTCCAAGTAAAAGAGACCCCGGTACGGCGACGAGCCATCCCGAAGGCGTGTTGCCAAGAAAGGCAATCGAAGCGAGTCTTGCGGGAATTACAGAAATGACAACCCACTGTAACACGGCGAATCCGCGTCTTCCTACATCGGAAGGCGGGGAGCCTCGGATCTTTTTATTTTTCGTTTTGACACGTTGCTGTTTTTTGGCCATGACAACACCTTTCTGTTTTCTACTCGACGCATGTTAAGAGCGCCTCTTGGATATCGAGCGAAGCTCTAACCCCGTCATGATCTTTCCGATCTTCACTATCCTCACATTTGCGCCCGTCACATCGCCATCTTTGTCCGACAACTCCAATCGTGTTCTGTCACGCGCCGTCTGGTTCTTTGGATGAGAACTTGTAATGCACTTCGAGTTGAAATGTTTCTTCATGAAAGCCGGTGACGGAGCTGATCTCTTGAACGAGGCGTCTACCGTCAGCAAGGCGGAC
>CAZBOM010000037.1:6267-12427 GCA_964493375.1 uncultured Mageeibacillus sp.
CAACATCTCATAAGTGCTATTTCCATGACCCGTCGACATCGAACCGGGATGACCTGTCTGCATGGCTTGGATCATGTCGTATGCTTCCACCCCGCGCACTTCTCCGACAATCACGCGATCAGGTCGCAAACGCAATGAAGAATGAATGAGATCAGATAACGAAATCGCCCCGCCACCATCGACGGCTGACGTGCGCGCTTCGAGTCGTACGAGATTGTGTTTACCGGTAAGGTCGAGTTCCGAGGCGTCTTCGACAGTAACAATGCGCTCATGTTCAGGGATGAACGCGGCGAGCGCATTTAAGAAAGTTGTCTTTCCCGACGCCGTTCCGCCGCTGATGAAAATGTTCTTTCTCATACGTACTGCTTCGATGAGAAACTTGGCTTGTTTGACGGGAATCGTCTCATTCTCAATCAGTGCTTCCATCGTCGGCATGATCCCTGTGAATTTTCGAATTGAAAGCACCGGTCCGTCGGGAGCGGCGGGAGGTAGGATCGCATGGACACGCGAGCCATCCGAAAGTCGCATGTCGGCGATGGGGGAACGCTCATGAACGAGTTTGTTCGCGCGTCCAAAGTATCGGCTGATCACGTGTGTCATATGCGCCGCGGAATCGAATGAATGTGATGTTTTTTCCAGTCGGCCGTTTCTTTCGACGTAGATTTGAGATGGTCTGTTGACCATAATCTCCGTGATGGAAGGTTCATCGAGTAGCGGTTGTAGAATATCGAGCCCGCGCATCGCGTCGAACAGATGGCGAATGAGATTTGTTTTTTCATGGATCGTCAAGTTCGATCCCTGTGTGCGTGTCGATACCTCAGCCGCGATCATCCTCCTGAGTTCGTCATCAGTCGGTTCCGCTCCCGGTTCAAGTCGAGAGGCAATTCGGCGAATCCAAATTTGTTTCTCTTTATAGCTCGGAAGCAAGATTCCACTCCTTTTCATCTTGGTCGCGGTGTTTCACCACTTGACTGGGGCGATGTTTGGGGAGTTCTAGAATGATGCACTCCTTAGGGAGTTTCGCCATGAATAAAGCCAGTTCGCGCCTTGCGACTTCTTCTTTGTCTTTCGTGCCAACCGGCGCGTCAACGTAAAGAAAGTCACATAAAACGGCTAACTCGAGTGTTTTTGAAAGAGGTAAACCATCGATATCAATCCAAGATGTCGTCGGTTGAGATCGAGTATGCGTGTATTCTCGCAGCAGATTGATGATCTGTTTGAGTGTGCTGATATCACTCGAGATGATGTCGTCCGATCGCTCCGGAAGCGAGAATGTATAATAGCCGTTCTCATGCATGTAGAGCCATTGGCCGAGATCATTGATCTCAGGGACATCTCCGGCAGAAAAACGATAAATCAAATCGCCGATTGTCTTCCCGTGTCCGCGTCGAAATCGATCTTCCACAAGATAAAGCGGTTTGATCGGGAAATAGATGACTGTGTGTCCGGCAGTTTGTTCTTTGCCGATAACGTACTTTGTGATGCGGTTTCCCATTTCTTGTGAGAAGGAGAGATGTGTGCCGATACTGTTCAGTGAATGAGTTTCTATGGCGTGTTTGTCGATACTTAACATGAGGTATTCTCTTATGATGGCATCGAATCGTTGTGCGCGCGTAAAACGCGGCACTTTTTTGATTGTCACTGTCCGGCGCTTATCGCTTACTATTTCAACGTCGATTGAACTAGAGCGAATCAAATTCTCTTTGCCGAATGTTTTCTCAAGTGCCTTCGAGTTTAAAGGAAAGATTTCTTCTTTATCATGCTCATCACGAGTATTTTCACAGAGACTGATAAGATATATCGATGATGGAAATTCTTGGAGTACATCCGCGATCTTCATCTCATCGGGGTAAATGGTGATGGCAATCCTATCGCGGACTTCTCTTTGTAATCCCATCAGCGAAAAGAGCATCTCCGATTCATTGTTCGCGAAAACGGCTAACACATCGTATGTCGTATTGGCCAATGATCGCAATCTCATTTCGAGTCTCGACAAGTACGCGCGATGTTTATCTGCAATGAAATCAACAGGTCTCATGTTTCCCTCTATATTTTTGGCTTTACTAATTTGTACCGGCACACAGTTCATCGTATGGTGTTTGACCATCTCAACGATCAAAAGAAGGTGCTTTCGTCTGTCGCGAGCAGATATTTTGTCAGATAAAGACCCTTGAGATCATCTTTTGCTGTGGTACAATAATGGAAATTGAATACAATGATTATCGAGAGTGGTGGAGGGACAGGCCCTTTGAAGCCCGGCAACCGGCGGTAACGTATCGGTGCCAAATCCTGCAGACCGGAGCGGTCTGAGAGATGATGCTTTCAAGACCTCCTCATAGGAGGTCTTTTTCGTCAGAAGAGATCGGTTGATTCAAACTCCGATATCATTGATAGAACAGGAGATATAAAATGTTCAATTCTACAAATGACAAATGGCTATTCACATCCGAATCAGTGACGGAGGGACACCCCGATAAAGTATGCGATCAAATCGCCGATGCGGTCCTTGATTCAATTATCGAGCACGATCCTTGCGCGCGAGTTGCCTGCGAAACGGTTACGACGACGGGTTTGGTGCTCGTCATGGGCGAGATCACGACGACTGCATACGCCGATATTCCTTTTATCGCGCGTGAAACGATCAGGCGAATCGGGTACACGGGAAGTCAGAACGGATTTGACGCTGATTCATGCGCCGTGATGACCTCGATCGATGAACAATCATCTGATATCGCCATGGGCGTCGATTGCTCGTTTGAAGAGCGCGCCGGAGAAGTCGGCAATCACTTGGGGGCCGGTGATCAAGGTATGATGTTCGGCTTCGCCAATGATGACACTCCGGAGCTCATGCCGTTGCCCATCACGCTTGCGCACAGACTCACTCAGAAGATGGCTGAAGCGAGAAAAACCGGTGTCGCTCCGTCGCTTTGCCCCGACGGTAAATCACAGGTGACGATTCAATACGAAGGGGATCGCCCCGTTCACATTGATGCCGTCGTGATCTCGACGCAGCATCGCGCGGAAGCGACACTCGAGCAAGTTCGAGATGAAGTGGAAGACCACGTCATCTATCCCATTCTCGCCGGAGAACTCTTCGATAGCCAAACGAAAATCTACATCAATCCGACAGGTCGATTTGTGATCGGTGGACCGCAAGGGGACACGGGGCTCACAGGTCGCAAGATTATCTGCGATACATACGGTGGATTCGGACACCATGGCGGAGGGGCTTTTTCCGGAAAGGATCCGACGAAAGTCGATCGAACCGTCTCTTACGCCGCGCGTCATATCGCCAAGAATATGGTCGCCGCGGGGCTCTGCACACAATGTGAGGTCCAACTTGCCTATATTATTGGCGTCTCACAACCTGTCTCCGTCACCGTGACGACATTCGGAACGAGCGCGAAATACTCAGACGAATATCTCAGCCATCTCGTGCGGACGAAGTTCGACCTTCGCCCCGACGCGATTATTGAGCGCTTTGATATGTTGCGACCCATCTATTCACAAGTGAGTAATTACGGTCACTTCGGTCGCCCCGAGCTGGATCTCCCGTGGGAGCGGCTCGATGTCGTCGATTTACTGTAGGGATTGATCCCGTAAGATCAAGAGCAAACACGTTGCTTATAAGAATGAAGGGATGGAGTTTTGATACGCGATCTGCAACAGTTCAATCAGAAAGCGAATGAATCTGTCGAATTTTCGGGAACGGTGACGCGCATCGTTTTTCGAAACGACGAGAACGGGTACTCCATCCTGGAAATAGAAGGTCGCGGAGAAGATTGGACGGCGACCGGGGTCATGCCACACATTATGGCCGGTGACATGGTGTCGGGCGAAGGTGTTTGGAAAGATCATCCGACCTACGGTCCACAGATCGCTGTCCGCCAGATCAGCCGAGATGAGCCTCACGAAAGAGAGCGCATTGAGAAATATCTCGCTTCCGGTGCCGTCAAAGGAATCAGAGAAGCGACGGCAAAAAAGCTCGTCCAAGCTTTCGGCGATGAGACGTTGACCGTTATGCGCGATCACCCTGAGAAAGTGGCGAAAATTCGAGGGATCAGCTTAGCCAAAGCCGGAGATTTTAGTCAACAACTACGGACGGACCGCGCTTATCAAGATTTGTCACTCTTTCTATTCCCGCACGGTATAGGGCCGGCGCGAATCCACAGGATATATAAGATTTTTGGGATGGCCGCCTTGTCATTGATACGCGAGAATCCGTTTATTCTCGCCGAGCGCGTGCCGGGGATCGGTTTTCAAACGGCTGATCGACTGGCCGTTGAACTTGGTCTAGGCGGCGATCACCCGGCTAGACTCAAAGGCGCCGTCATGTTTGCCATGAGCCAATCGCTGTTTCAAAACGGGAATACGGTAATTCGCCCGTCGAATGTGGCAAGTTTTCTCGCGGAGCGTCTCGATGTCGGCGAAGAAAAAGTCATGCAAGCGATCGACACGCTCCTCGATGAAGGTAAGATTGTTCGTGTTCTCGAGATGCCTTCCGCCGATCAATCGAATCACACGTTCATCTCGCTTCGAGATATTGCGCTCATCGAACAATCGTTAGCCAATCGTTTTCGTTTTCTTGCTTCTGCTTCTCTCCCGTCACAACGCTTTTTGAGCGAAGAACAAGCACGTTTAGCCGTTTTGCAAGTGGCAAAATCTGAGGGATTCTCGCCTAGCGACGAGCAGACCCAAGCGATTATCATGGCGCTGACAAAACCTCTCTCCATCTTGACGGGAGGGCCGGGAACGGGGAAGACGACGATCGTTCGGTTGTTGACGAGCATTTTGAAAAGTCGTGGAGAGGAGATTCTGTTAGCCGCGCCGACAGGTCGTGCCGCGAGGCGCTTATCCGAGGTCTGCCATATGAGCGCGAGAACACTTCACCGTTTGCTTGCCTTACAAGTTCGCGAAGACAATATCCCGGACGCCGCTTTTTGGTTGACGGCGGAAGCGATTGAAGGCGACACACTCATTGTCGATGAGTGTTCCATGATCGACATTTTTCTTTTCGCCCATCTGATGTCGGCGATACGCCCCGGTATGCGCGTTCTGCTTATAGGTGATGCCGACCAGCTCCCTTCAATCGGCCCCGGGCAAGTTTTGCGCGATATCCTTTGCTCACCTTTATTGCCGAATACGCGATTGACGCAGATTTACAGACAAGAAAATCACAAACTCATCGTCTCGAACGCGCACCGCATTCTTCGAGGGGAAGAACTTGTCTTCGACCAGTCGTTAGAATCAGATTTCATCTTTATCGATTGCGCCAATGAACAAGACATGCACGATGGCGTTCTCAAGCTCTGTCGTGAGATTTTGCCCAACCATTATAAAACTGACGGTATCTACGGTGTCCAAGTTTTATCGGCGATTCGCAGAGGAAAAGCCGGTGTCGTCGAACTCAATCACGCGCTCCAACAGCTTTCCCGCGGGGAAGATTTTTATTCAATCGAATCGCACGGGTATCGATTGACTTCAGGAGATAAGGTGTTACAGACGAGAAATCACTACGATCTCGAATGGACGATCCCGCGAACCGGTGTCATTGGAAAAGGAGTGATGAACGGAGAGATGGGGATTGTGCAATCGATCAGTGTCTCAAAAAAGACGGTCACCGTACTTTTTGAAGAGGAGCGTATGGCCACGATCGAAGGAGCCGATCTCGATGACCTCGACCTCGCGTATGCGACAACAATTCATAAATCACAAGGGTCGGAATACCCGGTGGAAATTCTTGTTATTCCGGCCGGCGCCCCCGCTTTCCTGACGCGAAACCTTCTCTATACCGGCGTGACAAGAGCGAAAGAACGCCTCTTTCTTTTGACGCGCCGTCGCACGTTGCAGATGATGCTCGCGAACAATGAGGCGAATGAGCGACGAGGCATGCTGTCGCATTGGCTCGACACATCTCCAAACGGCAAGTAATACTTCTATGTATAAGGATCGACGATTCTTGGTGCGCTTTCGAGAACTAAGATCAAAACTGCGCACAAATTTCATTGATTTCTACTACCATCCTTACTGTGCCGTTTGTGATTATCCCGTTCAACCACCGCTTCCCTCGCCCTTAGTCTGTCGCGATTGCCTTGCGACACTTCCTTTTCGCATGGATCGCGAGCGCATGACGTGGGACAAACCTTGGCCATTGCTCGCG
>CAZBOM010000038.1:0-1409 GCA_964493375.1 uncultured Mageeibacillus sp.
CCGATCAAGCATTTAACTAATTGAGATTCTTTATATGTTTGCGCAACAAAGCTTTATAAAAGCTAACTCTCTGCCCATCAGCATACTTATTATCTGCTATAGTAACAAGTAGTGATCATGCTATGGCTCACATTCAAGAAGTTAAATTTACACCGATTCCATCTGACGGAGGAGATTTCTCATGACCATTCCAACCCCCCATATTGAAGCAAAAAGTCCCGCTGAAATAGCAAATACCGTATTGATGCCCGGCGACCCGCTACGCGCGAAATTTATCGCCGAAACGTATCTCGACGACGTGAAACAGTTTAACCAAGTGCGCGGGATGTTAGGATTTACCGGCTATTACAAAGGCAAGCGCGTTTCTGTCATGGGATCGGGTATGGGCATCCCATCGTCCGTCATCTATTACCACGAATTGTTTGCTTTTTACGAAGTCGAAACGATTATTCGAATCGGTACATCCGGCGCCATGCAACCGAATATCGCGCTTCGCGATCTAGTCATCGCGACGGCTTCGAACACCGACTCCAACCTTAACAGTGGCCTTTTCGGACCGTATACATTCTGTCCGACACCTGATTTTGAGTTGCTTGTTATGGCCTACGAGCGGGCGAAAGCGATGGGCATCAATGTTCACGCCGGTACTGTCTGCTGTTCCGATCTTTTCTACCGCGAGCTTGAGCCCGGTGTGACGGAACGTCTACAACAATACGGCGCGCTCGCCGCTGAGATGGAATCGGCCGGCCTCTATATGACCGCCAGAAAACTCGGCAAGAGAGCTCTCGCCATGTTTACCGTCAGCGACAGCCTCGTGACGAAAGAGGCGGAAAGCGCGACCGCGCGACAAGAAGCTTATCGTCACATGATGGAGTTAGCGCTCGAGATAGCGCCGGAGTGATAAGCATCCTTTGACTAAATCGTTCTCTAGGTTGGTTTCAGCATCATCAATGGAATGCTAAATAAAAACCGTAAACGAAAAAACGCGCAATCTTTTTTAGACTGCGCGTTTTATGATGAAAATATCTTATAACTTACAAGAAATAAGACGGCCAATTGTTGCGCTCGGCAAAACTGTCATCAGTTTTGCCCCACCATCTATTGTCGATTGGCATTTAATTCGCAAGCTTTGTCGATAAAGGCATCGATGCTTAAGGAACCGAGGTCGCCTTCATCACGGCTTCGGACGGAGAGCGTTCCTTCTTCCGCTTCACGGTCGCCGATGATGAGCATGTAGGGGATTTTACCCAGCTGTGCTTCGCGGATTTTGTATCCGATTTTCTCATCGCGTGCGTCAAGCTCCGCCCGTATGCCTTTGCTCTTGAGATCTTTAACAACCTCTTCCGCGTAAGCCATATTCTGCTGCGAGATCGACAGAACGCGAACTTGTTCCGGTGAGAGCCAGAAGG
>CAZBOM010000038.1:1419-12324 GCA_964493375.1 uncultured Mageeibacillus sp.
ACGTTCGATCGCGCCGTATGCTGTCCGGTGAACGACGATCGGGCGGTGTTTCGCTCCGTCGGAACCCGTGTATTCGAGATCAAAGCGTTGAGGCATTTGGAAGTCGAGTTGGATCGTGCCGCACTGCCATCCGCGCCCAATGGCGTCTTCGATATGAAAGTCGATTTTCGGACCGTAGAAAGCGCCGTCACCGGGGTTAATCTTATAGTTCGTCCCGAGATCTTCGAGAACTTTTTGCAAAACGCTTTCCGCGCGGTTCCAATCTTCGATGTCGCCCATGGAATTCTCAGGTCTTGTCGAGAGCTCGACGCGGTATTGGAATCCGAATCCTTTGTAGATCTTGTCAATAAGCTTGATGATACCGGCGACTTCTTCTTCGATCTGGTCAGGTGTCATGAATAGGTGCGCGTCATCTTGAGTGAAAGCACGCACACGCATCAGACCGTGAAGCGTTCCCGATTTTTCATGGCGGTGGACGAGCCCCAGCTCACCCATTCGCAAGGGCAGATCGCGATAAGAATGCGGTTTGTTCTTATAGATCAACATGCCTCCGGGGCAGTTCATCGGCTTGACAGAATAATCTTGCTCATCAATTTCAACGGTGTACATGTTGTCTTTATAGTGATCCCAGTGTCCTGATTCTTCCCACAGGACGCGAGAGAGGATCATCGGTGTTGAGACGAAAACATATCCGGCTTCGCGGTGAAGCTCTTTCCAGTAGTCGATCAAGAGATCTCTGAGCACCATACCTTTCGGTAAAAAGAACGGGAATCCCGGTCCAGCCTCAGACATCATAAATAACTCGAGCTCGCGACCGAGTTTGCGGTGGTCACGAAGCTTCGCTTCTTCTAATAGCGTGAGATAGTTCTCAAGTTGCTGTTTGTTCGGATAAGAGACACCGTAAATGCGCGTCAGCATTTTGTTCTTCTCGTCTCCATGCCAATAAGCGCCCGAAACACTCAAAAGCTTGAACGCTTTGATTTGTTTTGTGTAGCGCACGTGTGGACCGGCACAAAGATCGGTGAAATCATCCTGCGAATAAAATGAAATCTCTTCATCTTCCGGAAGCGCCAAGACCATTTCAAGTTTGTAAGGTTCGTCTTGCTTCTTGACAAAATCGATCGCCTCGTCGCGTGGCAAGGTGAATCGTTCGATCTTGTAATTCGCTTTAGCGATTTTTTTCATCTCTTCTTCGATGGCGGGGAGATCCTCGATCGTGAAGCCGCCTTCGCGGTCGAAATCATAATAGAAACCATTGTCGATGGCAGGGCCGATCGCCAGTTTCGTTTCGGGGAAAAGTCTTTTTACCGCGTGTGCGAGTAGATGAGAACTGCTGTGCCAGAATGCATGCATGTCCTGATCGTTTCCTTCGCCGTCCATGGTCGTCGTCATCACGACCTGTTCTTTCTTATCTTCGTTGGGAAGATCTTGTCGTTTTGCTTCGCCTGGCATGTCAGTTCCTCCTTATAGATTTAATCCCAAGTGTCGTTTTGTAGACACTTTCCGTTCTTTCAACCGTCGGCATGAATCAGGCTTTATCGCACGGTTGAAAGCTATAGTAAAGAATATCCCAGCCGTCAAATAATCGCAACAACCGATCAGTTATCGTGATGAGTGAAACGATTGATACGTGACTATATTTTCTCGCTTCGATTCAAGAATTTGGACAATTTTTTGTAAGGTGATCGGAGTGCGTGAAAGACGCCTCGACGGACATCTTTCCAATTCCACGCGCGAGGGAAATAAGACATTTTGCCACGTGTATGCGCTCGCAAGAGCATCGCGATCTCATGAGATTGCACTCGATTGTTGTTACGCATCATGTATTGCTCCGTTCCGGGCGTCGCGTGGTAGAAGCGATACCAAGCGTCGTACGCGTCCCCAATGCCGAAGAGATGTCCCGCTTCGTGAGCGGCGACCTGACCGAGTCGATGGAGTTTTGTGTTTTGAGGGATAGTCATGTAACCCGGGAATCGAGGGCTCCAGTTGAGACCGATGCTTTCGAGTTGACCTGTTCGGAAAATCCCCCATATTCGCCTCGGGAGCGGACTTGCCACGTGTGCCGGAAGAAAGAGGCTTCGCCGCACATAAATACGCGCAGGTCTTCTCTTTCCCGTTAAAATTCTCGCGATGACTCGAAAGAGCGGTGGAAGTCCTCCCCGTTGGTCGCGTTGAATCGACACATTAACTTCGATGTGAGACTTAAGTTCTCTCTCATCTTCAAAACAAGAATCGTCGTCGAATCGAAAATAACGGGAAAAGTATTGAAGCTCCGATCGCAAATCTTCGGTGAGATCATATGTTCCCGACCAATTGTCTCGTATACCGGATTCAATCGCATCGACAAACAGCGTTTCAGTATCGCTAGTTGTCATTTTTAGTGCTTTTTTATTAAAAGTAAAAAGACAGTCAATATGAATCCTTTGATTGTCGAAAGAAACAATAATGGGCTGTCTTAATATTATTTTGCTCGAATGGCATCTCATACGCTAGTCGGTTGATTTTTGTACCACTCATCGAAGGCTTCGATTTCATGGCGGTAGGGTAGAGAAGGCTGAGCTCCGACTCGCGTAACGCTGATGGCGGACGCTCTTGTCGCGAAATCGATGGCCATCGCCATTTGATCGGCAGTCGGTGAGAAATGTCTCGTTTGCTCGCCCGATTCCGCTATTAAACGGTCGATCTCACAAGCGAGCGCTCCGTTAAAACAATCGCCGGCGGCTGTCGTGTCGACGGCACGGACACGGTAGGCGGGGACATGCTTCATGTCGCCGCTATTATTCATGTAGAGAGATCCTTCTGAGCCGAGGGTGACAAGAAGCGCTCGAACACCTCTTCGATGGAGCTCGTGCGCCGCGTCAATCCACTGTGGTCTCGTGCTCGTCGGCATGCCGGTCAAGAGCGATAATTCGCTCTCATTCGGCGTCAATAAATCGATCGTGCGATAAATCTCCATCGGCAGATTGACGGCAGGCGCTGGATTGAGAATGGTAAAAACACCTTCCTCGTGTGCGATTTCCAAAGATTGATAAACGATATTGAGTGGGATCTCAAGCTGTACGAGAAGCACTTGCGAAGAAGCAATGAGCGGCCGCAAAGCGTTTATGTCGCTTGTTGTAAAAGAATAATTCGCCCCGGAGACGACAGTGATGCGGTTTTGTCCCTTTCCGTCGACGAGAATCGAGGCGATCCCTGATGGCGTATTATCGATTCGCTGAATCATTGAAACATCGGTTAGATCTCGTTGTAACCCTCGGAGAATATCATCCCCAAACGAATCGGTTCCTACGCGACCGACCATCGTCGTGTGAGCGCCGCATCGCGCGGCGGCGACGGCTTGGTTCGCTCCTTTACCGCCCAAGATTTGGCGAAAACTGTTTCCGAGAACGGTCTCGCCGGCTTCCGGGGCGCGCTCTGTCGTCACGACGAGATCCATGTTGATACTGCCAATGACGGTGATCATGGGAATACTCCTTATGATAAATAGTGAATTTAGTATAACACCCTTCTTTTTGTCAATATGCTATAAGCAACGCGAGCCATAGACATGAATATTTGAAGATTTGCTCACAGTTTACGAATAGATTTTGAATCCCTATAATAAATTAGATTGGGTCTTTCCGCGGTCTGGATGATTTCGCCGTTGTGGCGATGTTCGTTTAGGCAGGTTCAATTCATCTGATGTTGCGCGGTGCTATTTAGTTTTAGGTGACGATGGACGTATTTTCTGTAGCAACGCTACTAGGTGGACTCGCCTTATTCCTTTACGGAATGAAGGAAATGGGCGACGGTTTAATGCTGATATCCGGGTCTCGACTCAAGGGCATGCTTGAGCGCGTGACTTCGAACCCCATAAAAGCCGTTCTCCTTGGAACGGGCATTACCTCATTGATCCAATCTTGTTCCGGAACAACGGTTATGGTTGTCGGCCTTGTGAATGCCGGCCTTTTGCCGCTGTCACAAACAGTCGGTCTCATTATGGGTGCCAATATTGGAACGACGACGACAGCATGGATTTTGAGCTTAGGCGCTATTGGAGCGGGGAACACTTATTTGCAGATGTTCAAGCCGTCTTTCTTTGCGCCGCTGATTGCGTTCTTTGCCGTCGCCATTTTGATGTTTGTCAAAGACGAAAAGAAACGGAATATCAGCAAGATCTTGATCGGTTTTGCTGTTTTGATGTTCGGTATGCAGATGATGAGTAACTCGGTCATGTCTTTGGCTGAATCGCCCGATTTTCAAAATCTGTTTATTCGTTTTAAAAACCCGCTCTTGGGGATGATGGTCGGAGCTGTTTTGACGGCGGTTATCCAAAGTTCATCGGCTTCGATTGGTATATTACAAGCGCTTTCAGCGACCGGGGCTATTACATATGGCACGGCGATCCCGATAATTCTCGGCCAAAACATCGGGACTTGTGTCACGGCGATGGTATCGAGTATCAATACATCAAAAAACGCAAGGCGTGCCGCGTTAATCCATCTGTTTTTCAACATAATCGGAACCGTGCTCTTTATGTCGGGGTTTTATTTAGTCAATGCTTTGCGCCCCTTTAGTTTTCTCGATGATAAATTAGGCGCTGTCAATATCGCGATCGTCAATACTGTTTACAAAGTTTCGGCGACTTTCTTGCTCTTGCCTTTCCGCCATTTGCTTGTCAAATTTGTGACATGGATTACGCCGGATCGAAAAGGGGAAGAAGAACGAGAGAAAGAAAATGTCTTCGGCGCGTTGGAAGCTCGATTCCTCGAATCGCCGGGATTGGCGGTTGCGCAGAGCTGGCAAGTTGCCAATCAAATGGCCGATATTGTTAAACACCACTATGAGATTTCGATTGGACTCTTGCACGATTTTAACCCACAGCTTTATCAAGAGAGTCGTGAGCTGGAGATGCTCGTCGACGAGTATGAAGACCACTTAGGAACCTATATGGTGCAAATCAGCGCTCGACGCTTGACGGATAAGGACAACCGAATCTTGACGCAACTCATGCAGAGTCTTGGAGATTTAGAACGTATTTCTGACCACTCATACAGTATCGCGCTCTCCGCGAAAGAGATGTACGACAAAAAAATTACGTTTTCTGACGCAGCAAATCGTGAGCTTGCCGTCCAAGAGCGCGCGATCATCGATATTCTTAATATGACGGTCAGCGCATTTCAACAAAATGATTTGGAACTCGCCGCCCATGTTGAGCCTCTTGAAGAAGTGATTGACGGTCTCAACGATGAGCTTCGCGCTCGACATATCAAAAGGTTGCAAGATGCTTGCTGTACGCTTGAACTCGGCTTTATATTCAATGATTTATTGACGGGGATGGAGCGGATCGCTGATCACTGCTCGAATATCGCCGTCTGTATGATTGAACTGTCTCAAGAGAGTTTGGATCACCATATTTTCTTGCGGGCACTGAAAGACAGTGAATCATTCCATCAAACGGTCGATTATTACAGGAAAAATTACCGTCTGCCGGAGATCCCAACATCAGATTATGAAGCGCAAATCTCGATGGACGAATCTTTTGCCAGAAGATAAGCTTACTTTGATCTTATTTTCTTGAATCAAAAAAATCAAAATGTCTGTGGCAAAGAATAACCTCAGCATCAGTTGAAAACAGAGACTGAGGTTATGGGTTGTCTTAGGCTCGAAGTGGGCTTAATCAATTTTTTCGCCTTCGAATGTTCCTTTTTTCTTAAGTGCCTCGGCTGTACCTTGGATTGTTTTTCCATCATCAGAAATCGTTCCCTCGAGAAAAACACTGAGTGAAAAAATGGCGAAATTCATGGATGTTTCCAGTTCAAAATGGTTGCCATCAATTTTCCCATTGATAACATCATAGTCTTTGTCTGATTTTTCATCGTGCATCACACCGTGAAAAGTGTCTCCTTCGACGACAATGTCGACGACGGTGGGTAACTCACCAAACGACGTGTGAGCCAAGACTTTCCATTTACCGTGAAGAGGGTGCATAGATGTCTCCTTAATCTCATGTATTGTTTTCGCTGATGCGTGAAAAAGCTGATCACAGCGACAGCAAAAGTAGTGTAGCATGGATTTGTATCTATTCTATGAATAAATATTTATGGCGTTCATGTGTTCATGAATTGAGTGTGGTCATTATCGATGAAGCTAGATCAAGCAAAAAGAGATGTTTTGTTAGCGGGGCGACGACTATTGTCTTCAGGCCTTGTGTCGAGAACGTGGGGAAATGTCAGCTGCCGAGCAGGGGAAGGAACATTTGTCATCACACCGAGCGGGATCCCTTACCATGCGTTGACGCCTGATTTGCTCGTCGTCGTTCAACTTCATGATCTTTCGTGGCAAGGGAGCATTCGACCATCCTCCGAGGTGGGCATGCACGCGGCCATTTATCGCCTTCGATCCGACGTTTCCTTTATTATCCACACTCACCAGCGACTCGCTTCTGCCGCGAGTGTTTTACCGCTCGATCGTCTCGTATTTGAGAAGACTAGTGGTCAAGGTACCGGCGAATTCGTCAGCTTAGCGGCTTATGGCGAATCGGGAACGGTTGACTTGATTCGCCATGTTTGCAACGCCATACAGCCGAAAA
Organism: uncultured Mageeibacillus sp.; assembly: GCA_964493375.1. GTDB lineage: Bacteria > Bacillota > Clostridia > Saccharofermentanales > DTU023 > UBA4923. The sequence continues at coordinate 7,991 of CAZBOM010000038.1, forward strand.
TAAGAGAAGAAAACTCGATCATCATGCGCAATCACGGCGCGATCTTTTTTGGCAAGTCAGCTGATGACGCTTTTAACGCCAGTTCGTCATTGGAGTACCGTTTAGCAACATGGTTCGCGCATCACGCGAAAGGTCGAGGGTGGAGCCCAACGGCGTGGATTGGCGATCCTGATGAGGAGAGTCTCACTTTCTTAGACCCTGAGTACTTGGCGTCGTTTTTAAGTTTTATGGTTGAGAAATATGGAGCGCTTAATAGAGAGGCAGTGCCCGCCGCGATAAATCGCCTAGGGCGGAGCGTTAGGAACGGTTCAGCGGTAATGTTGTTAGATGATCACGCGCGCACACATGAACATCTCCACCGATCGATCTACGAAAAAAATCCGAACATCGGAGCGATCCGCCATGCATACGGCGAATCGATTTTGCAATTTTCTCGTTTGGTGATTGATCTCCCACCGATGCTTGATGATTTCGCGCAGATCATCGGCGTTAAGATGGCAAGTATTCAGACCGATAGCGTGCTCGGCGGAAACAACGCGCGGTTTGATGACAACAGTGGTGTTTTCTTGCATGGAAATGGAGCACTCATTTTTGGAAATGACAGCGAAGATGCTCGAGCGGCGGAACGTATTGTCGATAAAAACACAATCGCATGGTTCATCGCTTTGCTCTTTGGAGCCGGGAATCAGCTTCCGTTTGAATGCGCGAAGCAAAATAGAGACATGTATCTGGCCGACTATTCGAAACGAGGCAAGCTACTATAGCTTTTTAGTTTAAGGAAATCGAAGATAAGAATGGTAGGAACTCTTCGATTTGTTGCAAAACACGACAGAGGAATCCAAGATAAAAAAAGAGCGACTCTCATTCAATTGAATAAGGGTCGCCCTTCGATAGACGAATAGGATATCAGGTGATCTGCGTTAAATATCAGTAATCAACGCCTGGTTTTGCGTGTGCGGTTCTTTTTCAGTGTCGGGGTAACCGATCGCGATGGCGATCCGAAATTTCTCGCCTTCTTTAAACCCCAGCAACGCGTTGCAGTTCTCCGGATCATCTTCGCGAAACGCATGGACGGGAAAACCAAGGATAACGCTTCCAAGCCCCATTGACTGAGCGGCAATCGATAATATGCCAATCGCGATGCCTGCGTCGACATCTGCCCAACGCGAGTCTTCCGCCGTGATGATGACACCGAGCGGCGCGTTATAAAAAAAGCTGTCGGAACCACGCTCGGCCATTCTTTGGCGCATGTCGTCTCCTGCGTGGTGGAGGATACGTTGGTCGATCTGGCTTAAGACCGACTTATCTGTTATGAAATAATAACGAAGACCTTGGATATCTCGCGCTGTCGGCGCGGCAAGTACGGCCTTTTTTAATTTCGCCAATTCGTCGTTTGAAAGAGGTGTCTCTTTGTATCGACGAATGCTGCTTCTCTCGTTGATGTAATGTAGCGTTGAGTTGATGGTAGTCATTGATTGATTCTCCTTCCAAATATGGTTAGAAAGGCTTAAAACCGTTCAGGCGGATTTATAAGCGCTCTCAATTGTCAGTCGTCATGAGTAACTCTTATTATTTTAATCTTAACATGCTTACTGATGTCCCTGCAGACTCTTGTAAACGTTCTTTCCATCGTCGCGTAAGTAAATCCAATCACATGTTATAGTAGTTTTGAAAATTCATCTTGATGAAATACAAAGTGAAACCATGGAAAGCCGTACGGCATGAGATGATGATAAACGGCAGGATAATTCTCCCGCAATAATTGATCATTTAATGTTTCGGCTATCACATGATTAGAGACAGAATAGAGGTTTTTATGAGCAATCGTTTTCAAGACATCATGGATCGAGTCACGGAACATCCCGATAAAAAAAGATGCGCCGTCGTATGCCCCGATGAGGCGACGATGAACGCGGCACTGGAAGCGGAAAGGCTGGGGCTTGTTGAACCATTCTTTTTCTTTGACGAATCGCGAAAGAGTTTGATAGACAGAGGAGATATGCCATTAAGTGGCGATACTTATCTTGTCGTCGAATCGCCGGCGGAAGCGGCCATGAAGGCCGTGCAGGATGTCCACAACAAGAAAATGGATATTCTGTTGAAGGGCAATATCGACACGGCTGTCTTATTGAAGCAGGTCGTGAACAAGGAATACGGCTTGTTGACAGGACGCCTGATTACGCATGTCGGTTTTCTCGATGTACCGGCGTACCATAAGTTGCTCGTGATCACCGATGGCGGCATGGTGACCTATCCGACACTTGAGCAAAAGCGAGCGATTTTAGAAAATGCCGTCGCAGCGATGCACGGCATGGGTGTGGAAACACCGAAAGTCGCGTGCTTGGCAGCTGTCGAAAAAGTGAACGATCGTATGCCGGAGACGCTCGACGCGGCGGAACTCAAGGCGATGAATGATCGCGGCGAGATTCTCGATTGTATCGTGGAAGGACCCATTTCTTTCGACCTCGCGTTTAGCAAAGAAGCCGCTGAAATAAAAGGTTTCAAGAGCGCTGTTGCCGGCGATGCCGATATTATGCTCGTACCCGATTTTGTCGCGGGCAATCTCGTCGCAAAGGCGATGATTCATGCGGGACATGGTCTGTTTGCCGGAATACTCGCCGGTGCGGCGGCTCCCGTCATCCTTACTTCAAGAAGTTCGACAAGCGAAGAGAAGATCAATTCGATCGCTTGTTCCGCATGGCTCGCTCGAAGCTGAAAGCCTAGCCAAGGAGAAGCTTATGAAAATTTTAGTGATTAATCCCGGTTCGACATCGACAAAAGTAGCTCTTTTTGAGAATGAGACGAGAATTGTCGAAAAGAAAATCGACCATTCGAGAGCCGAATTAAGCGAGTTTTCCTCGATTTCAGCGGAATTACCCATGCGCATCGAGCGTGTAAAGGAGTTTCTCGTCGAGAATGAAACAACGCCGGAGGAACTCGATGTCATCGTATCGCGAGGCGGTATGCTCCCGCCGGTTCGTCACGGCGCGTATGTCATCGACGACTATCTCGTTGAAACTCTCTTAGAACGCCCTGTCGAACAGCACGCGTCTAATCTAGGCGCGGGGATCGCGCAGGCGATCGCACGAGAGGGCGGAGAAAAGCCGGCCTTCATTTACGATTCAATCTCAGTCGATGAGCTCATACCTCTCGCTCGATTTTCCGGCATAAAAGGTTACGATCGAAGAAGCTTTTCACATGTGCTTAACACGCGTGCCATCGCGAGAGCTATCGCGGAGCGTGAGGATTTTGACCTATTACAATCAAATGTGATTGTCGCTCATCTCGGCGGAGGCATATCCATGAATCTACAATCAAATGGCGAAATCATTGATGTCGTTTCGGCTGATGAAGGCGCTTTTTCCACAGAAAGAGCAGGCGGCATTCCTATTTACCATGCCGCTCGCATCGCTCGAGAAGAAGGGGCGGATGTGTTGTACGCCTATGAGATTGGAAAAGGAGGCTTCACATCCTATCTCGGGACGAACGATGCGAGAGAAGTTGAGCGAAACGCTTTAGCGGGCGACGATTATGCGCGATCCGTTTTGGAAGCGATGGCGTATCAAGCGGCGAAAGCCATCGCGGGATTGGCGACCGTCGTCAACGGCGATATCCGCGCCATTGTGATGACAGGTGGGATGTCACACTCGACATTGTTGACAGAGGCGATCAAGGAGCGCGTTGAGTTTATCGGCCCCGTGTTTATCATGGCGGGGGAGCTTGAAATGGAAGCACTCGCATCGGGCGCTTACCGCGTCATGCGCGGTGAGGAAAGCGCGTCTCACTTGCCGCCGTTGTCATGAACTTTAGCAAATTCAGTTGAGGTTCATTAGAATCAAAAAATTGAAAAACACGATTCGTTCGCCTCGTTCAAGACAAATGAATCGTGTTTTTAATTAATCATCGGCTGGAGATAGATAAGATCAGTCACAGCCCATGATGATATTGACTTCTTAGCTGAGAAAAATCATCTCTCGTCAGTCGGGTGCTCCATCATATCTTCCCAATAGTCTTGCATGAGATGGGCTCGATCGCTCGGTTGTGCGGGTTCTTCACCTTTTTCTGCCTTCGCGCGCAATCTCGCTTGGCGCTCTTCTTCACGTTGAATGCGCTTGCGCTCTTCTTCTTCAATCGCTTCATTAGGTGTCAGCTCGAGTAATGCGGGGTTATCGATGTAGGAGTCAAATAGTTCAAGGCTCTTGATCATGTAATAGCCGTCGCAGATTCTCTCATCGATCGTGAGATTCAAGTCGATCGTCTTTTTCCAAACGACTTCTTCTGTATAGATATCGCGATATGGCTTTAGATAAACCTTGCCGATCGTACAGAAAACA
>CAZBOM010000039.1:0-2265 GCA_964493375.1 uncultured Mageeibacillus sp.
GATGATGGCTCTTTTTATTGAACCCTTTTACACCACTTTACGGACTTAATCAAAACAGTTTTGAATAAGTGAGATTTCTGGCCAAGGTCGTGAGAGAAGTAGTCAATATTTCAACTTGTACAAATGCTTTTTTGGATAAGTGGGAATTCCGGCCAAATCTGAGCGATTCATGGTCAATATTACAACCTATCCAAATTATTTTTGGATAAATGAGAATTCTGGCCAAGATGAAGGCAAAAGTGGTCATTTCTACAGCTTGTACAAAAACAGTTTTGGATAAGTGAGATTTCTAGCCAAGGTCGTGAGAGAAGTGGTCATTATTTCAACTTGCACAAAAAATGGTGGTCGGAATGGGTTTTGTCTCCTTGAGACTAGAGATCGCTTCAATTAGACTGCGGTTCACCATCTTCGCGCTGTGAGAATTTGATTTCTCGAAACTATTATTGTACCCACCCAACAATATGGGGTAGAAACTGTTTTTGTTAATTTTGTACCCACCCAAGAATATGGGATGGATACTGTTCTCGTTAATTTTGTACCCGCCCAGAAATATGGGATGGAAACTGTTTTCGTTATTTTTGTCCCCACTGAAAGATATAGGATGATAACTTGTTTTATTATTCAAGAAACAAGGAGTCTTGGCAACTTATTGAAAGGTCACTTTAACATGTCGTTGAAGATGGAAGAAATGCTTGATATCGCTGTGCAAACGACGATATAAGCATTGCGATCAGTATGATAGAATAGCAATCGACATTAGAACATGGCGTTATTGAATGAAGAACGCCTTTGTAAAACACGTTCTTTATGATATTGATGTCGTGATCTGTGAGTCGCTTTTATTATTATTTCGGAAGCGATGGAGATCATTTTCCACACTTCCTCAGGAAAGGAAATAGTTTATATGGCCATTAAAGTTGCGATCAATGGATTCGGACGCATCGGACGTCTTGTTTTCAAAGGAATCGTCGAGAGGGGACTGTTGGACCAAGATGTCGAACTCGTCGCTATCGTCGCCAGAAACACCAAAGCTGACTACTTCGTATACCAGTTGAAGTACGACTCGACACAACATCGCTGGGAACGCGATATCACCGCTGAGAAATCAGATCCGAGTCAAGAGGAGAATAATGTTCTCGTGATTGACGGCAAACACAGAGTGAAATGCGTTCTCGCCGGCACAGACCCGTCTGATCTCGATTGGAAGAGTCTCGGCGTTGATTATGTTATAGACAGTTCAGGAAAGTTTAACGATTACGACAAGGCGATTGGACACGTCAACGTCGGCGCGAAGAAAGTCATTTTGACGGCGCCGGGCAAAGGTCCCGTTCGTACCGTCGTGATGGGCGTCAACGAGGGCGAGTATAACCCGAAAGAAGACCTCGTCGTCTCGAATGCTTCTTGTACAACGAACTGCCTCGCACCAGTTGTCCATGTTCTTCTCAAGAACGGTCTCGAGATCGAGAAAGGTCTCATGACGACGATTCACGCTTACACAGCTTCTCAGAAAGTCTTGGATGGCACATCGCTCAAGAATTGGCGTCTCGGCCGTACCGCTGCTGACAATATCATTCCAACCACAACAGGAGCCGCGAAAGCCGTCGGCCAAGTTCTTCCGGCTGTGAAGGGGATTATGACAGGTATGGCGTTCCGCGTGCCGACTCCGACAGGTTCTGTTGTCGACTTAACCGTTCTCTTGAAGAACGATTCCTCGATCGAAGCGATCGATGCCATGTTGAAAGAAGCGTCGGAGACATACTTGAAGGGTATTCTCAAATACACGAAAGACCCGATCGTCTCGACCGACGTCATCCAAGACTCGCACTCCTCGATTTACGATTCGGAAGCGACATTGAAGAACAATCTTCCCGATGAGAAGCGCTTCTTTAAACTCGTGTCATGGTATGACAATGAGTGGGGTTATTCAGAGCGCACGATCGATTTGCTCCTCTACGTCGCGAAAGAAGACGCCAAAGCCGGTCTGTAAGTTCAAAAACGGTAGGGAACGCTTTTATGGTGTGTATGACGCATCAATCGTGTGCGTAACCTATAGAGATAAAAAAACAAATCATTCTAATTAAGAGGTGACTTTGCAAAGCGTGTGAAGTCACCTCTTTTCTGTTTCATCAGCCGATGTTTTCTTTCAAGGCTTCTGATAAGTCAGCTCGCTCAATTTTTCTCACCTGGATAAATTTGCTCAATTGATACAAGATGATGCCGACGGCGGCAGGGATGAGATAGTACGGCCAAGGGGCGACGGGATGC
>CAZBOM010000039.1:2275-3368 GCA_964493375.1 uncultured Mageeibacillus sp.
AACTTCGCCATGGCCAGCCTCATCGTCACTTTCAAGAGATAGGCGCCGATCGGAATTGAGATTATTTCAAAGACGATGAGAGCGAGATCCGTCGCACCGAGATAAACTTTACTAATCTCTTTTCTTCGATATCCAAATACTCTCAAATAGCAGATGGACAGAGCGGATCGTTGCAATATCACATGGCTCAGAACGATAACGATGACGAGAAAAATAGCGATAGAAACGGCGAGCACCGTCGGGATAATCTTACGTGCAAACAAGGTGAGGTTTTGTCCAATCTCCGTCATATCTTTCGAATCGAGCACTCTGACGAGCATACGCTCATCAATGTCTAATCGTTTGTCAGAGAAAATACCGTTGTAAAATTGAGTCTCTTTTCCCATCAGATGATTGAGTGTGCTTCGATGCATGTAAAGTGTCAGGTTGGCATCATCTGTTTGCCCGATCAATTTGATGTGAACCGTGCGACCGAGAAATTTGTCATATAAATCGATGGAGTTGCCTACTCTTGTTTTCATCTTCTCTATAACACCTTTTGATGCGTAGGCTTCTAAGGCGTCCATTTTGACGGGGTATTCTTTGAAATAAGGCATCTCGTTCTCATATCCATACATAGTGATCATGAGTTGACGACCGCCGAAATTCTCTCGACTCTGCATATTATAGAAAGTGAATTTTCCTTTATGGTTTTCATCTATTGGCCCTCTCAAGTGGTGTTCATACCTTGCGGGCATCGATTGCCCTAATTCGCTCGCGTAGCCATTGAGAATAGGTAAAGCCGCAATTCCATATAAAAGGAGCAAGTTGGCGAGAATGATCCCGACGAACATCACGAGAAAAAGAACTTTGTTTTGGAGCATGACACGCAAGCGAAATCGCGACAAGAAGGAAAAAGCCGGAAGGCGAACAGCCGTTTTTTTGCCAAATTTTTTCAAGTCTTTACGTAGAAAATTCAATGGCGAGAAGCGCAATTTTCGTCTCAACATGAGGTAGTTGATTGACGCGATGAGAGCAAGCGGTAATAAGGATGATAAGAGGAAAGCTTGCGGATCCAGCTTTATCTTGACGGGGAATAAGCTGAAATTATTGT
>CAZBOM010000039.1:3378-8388 GCA_964493375.1 uncultured Mageeibacillus sp.
TTTGATAACTCAAAATCTCCCGTTTCCTGATATAATAAGCTGAAATTATTGTAATACAAGGAAAGAAAGAGATTTTTAAAAACGGTGTAACCGAGAACATTACCTAGAACGGCGGCGACGATAGTGATCAAGATGGGAAGTCGCATATAGTAATGGATAAGTTCATGGCGCCGGTATCCAAGCGCCATCAGTGTCCCGATCACAGGCGCCTCTTCTTCGATGGTTGATTTGATAATGACGGTAAAGAGGAATGCCATCACGATAAAAATCATCACGAGCAATGTGTACATCATGGGGACATCGCCACCCATATCATCACGAAAATAAGAGATATTCGTGTTCAATGCTCTTATGAAACCGTCTGTGACCATGTTGCCGTCTTTAATAAGGCTTTCAGTCAGCTTTGTTAAATGATCGAGAGATTCTTTATCGGATAATGAGTCCGCTAATCGGTAGCTGTATGTGTAGGAAAGCGATTTCTCACCGAGCGCGTCGAATCCCTCTTGTGTCATTAAGGCAACACCAAAATTCGTGTTGCTCATCATGAGATCACCGCGCGCCTTGAGCATCGTACTGTAATCGGGAAGTGTCATAATTCCCACAAGTTTATATGTATGTCCACGGAGTGTCAGACGATCGCCCACGCGCAAATGGTTTTTCTTGACAAAAAGTCGATTCAAGCTGATTTCATAAGCGTTTTGAGGTTCACGCCCTTCATGATAGGCGGGGAGGTTGATGGATTGTCTGTTGATAAAAGCGCGAATGGTTTTGTTGGGTTTGTACTCAATTTCTTTCGAGAAATTGTTTTCGCTCTCGCTCGTCATTTGCTCAAGCGTTGATTGCCCTTTTTTGTTGATGGGAAATGCGAGGCGAATTTGCCCGTCTTCCACACGGCCTTCGATCAAGCTGTGGTCGTAAACGTGAAGCACTGATTTTTGAACGAGAAAAAATCCGGAACTTATCGCAATGCTACTAAAGATAATAATGAAGATTGAAAAATAGCGGATAAAGTTTGAGCGCAAGTCTCGTTTTACACGTCTTAAAAGCGGAGTTCTCATCGTCCACCTACCAAACCAATTTATCGGCATCTTCAATCGTCGAATTTTTGATATGTTCTTTGATGCCACCGTCGTGAAGTTTGATCACTTCGTGCGAGATTTTTGCGAATGCTTGATTGTGAGTGGCAATCAACATAGTGGTTCCAAACGTTTGATTGATTTTTTGCAGGAGCGCGAGCACGTCTTTGCCCGTCTGATAGTCGAGAGCGCCCGTCGGCTCATCGCAAAGGAGTAGGGAGGGGTTCTTGATAAGAGCGCGTCCGATACCGGTTCGCTGTTGCTGGCCTCCCGAAACCTGATTTGGAAATTTATTCTGATGCGCCTCAAGTCCAAGTGTCGCAACCATTTCGTCTAAATCAAAAGGTTTTTCGCTGAGGAACGCGCCCGATTCAAGGTTCTCTCGGATCGTCAGATTCGGAATAAGATTATAAAACTGAAAGATAAAACCGATGTGTGTTCGTCGATAAAGGTTGAGTTGACGTGTCGTCAATGAATCAATGCGCTTGTCATCAATTTTGATACGTCCGGAATCAGCATAATCGATCCCACCGAGGATATTGAGCAAGGTCGACTTTCCGGAACCGGAAGGACCTAAAACGCAACAAATCGATCCTTTCTCAAGGCTGAGTGAGACCTTCTTGAGAACTTGCGCTCGCCCTTCACCTTGACCGTATGATTTATTGATGCCATCTATTTGTATGTACATAAATGAACCTGCCTTGTAGGAGATTGGTCAACGGTTAGATAACACTAACCGTTAAAAAGCATCTTACCACAAAATAGTTTATACAGATACAAGGCGAATGAGAGAGAAGGCTTTGCGAAGTAAATAACCATGTTTTGGAACGTGTGTCCTGTTATTATTCGATACAATTCGGTATGATTAACAAAGTATCTGAAAGAATTTTGAATCAAGCAAATTGTTTGTCGCAATAAGGTAAGCGATATTCGCCGAAAGGCGGTTTTTGTCTCGTTCCGTTCAGTCATGCAACGAGATAGATGAACTATTTAAGGAGAGCACATGATGAAAGGTGAAATCTTTTCTATATCCATAAGTGAAGCAAAACACACGTTGAAACAAGCGGTTCGTGTTGCCAAGGTATATGAACAAGGGTTGAAAGGCGATGGCCACGCGGGCGATTGGGACAGGCAAGTCACGCTCATGGATTATAAAGATTTTGAGGATGTGCGCGAGCAACACCATCCCGACTTGAAACCCGGCGATATGGCAGAGAACATCATTGTGCGCGGGTTGGATTTTTCTATGATCACACCGGGGACGAAAATTGCTCTCGGGGAAAACGCTGTCGTTCAAGTGTCTCAGATCGGTAAGGAAGATCATCCCAGCGTCGTCACGAGAACGTTTGGTGTCAGCGTACTGCCGTATAGGGGGCTTTTCTGCCGTGTTATACAGACGGGGAATATTCAAGTCGGAGACAGCGTCACATTGTTACCATGATCAGTCGGGGACGGTGAAGCGTTTTTCATGACAAGACATTCCTTCCGGCATACAGGTGCATTGTCGATCGGAATCGCCGGATGATCTGTTTGGTAAACCATCCGGTACACGCGCACATTTTATTATCAGTGAGAGAGTAGCGATAACATGGAAGATTGTTGCCATAGAATAGTTAATTATTTAAGAGTCTCCTTGACCGATTTTTGCAATTACCGCTGCTCGTATTGCATGCCTCCTTTCGGTGTCAAAGCGAAGCCTCGTGAAGATATTCTCACGTTAGAGGAAGTCTATTTTATTATCAGGTTGTTCGCGCAACTCGGCATAACAAAAGTCAGGTTGACAGGTGGCGAGCCTCTATTGCGCCCAGGCGTGGAGGGACTCATTCGATCACTGAATAGTTTAGAACCGATCAATGATATCGCGATGACGACCAATGCGTCACTTTTAGCCGGTCGCGCTAAAGATCTGAAGAAAGCCGGATTGAAACGCGTCAATATTTCACTCGATAGCCTAGATGAAGATGTTTTTCGTAACTTAACACGTGGAGGTGAACTCGCGCCTGTCCTTGCGGGAGTTAAAGATGCGCTGGAAGCAGGCTTAGGCGTAAAAATCAACGTGGTGCTTCTCAAGGGGATAAATGATAAAGAGATCAAGGATTTTATTGAATTAACCGTAGATCGCCCGATCGATGTGCGTTTTATCGAGGCGATGCCGCTGGGTCCGACAGGCGATTTTTGTCGCGAACACTTCTTGTCGAATGGGGCTGTGCTCGAGACGGTTTCTTTGGAAGCAATAGAGCGCGATCACGCGTCGACCGCCCGATTGTATCGATATGGCAACGCGATGGGACGCGTCGGATTGATCAGCCCATTATCATGCAATTTTTGCTCCGAGTGTAACCGACTTCGTCTCACCGCTGACGGATTGATCAAGCCGTGCTTGCATTCCGATGACACGATTGAAATACGACAAGCGCTCCGCCGAGGCGAGGATTTGATGCCTTATCTCCGACGGGCTTTTGAGATGAAACCGGCACAACACCATCTCGATCAAGGAGTCGGAACGGCCGACAGCATGAATCTCATCGGCGGTTAAGAGAGCCTCTCAAGTGATGGAAGCTGCAGTGCCGACAATAACTTGAACTTGATTAAAAGTGAAAATGAAATGCGAACAAGGGGAAACGACGACACAGCCGATCGCAAAAGCTGCATCGGTGATGAAGAGAACGAGCGACAGTGAAGTCGCGGGAGAAAAAGCATGTTTACTCATTTAGACGACCGAGGCCGCGGGCAGATGGTGGATGTATCAGAAAAAGACATCACCGTTCGGCGCGCCAAAGCTTGTGGTTCGATCACGATGAAACGTGAGACGGTAGAAGCGATTCGCGATGCGAAGCTGAAAAAAGGCGATGTCTTGGCGATCGCTCAAGTCGCCGCTATCCAAGGAGCAAAAGCGACCCCAACGATCATCCCGTTAGCTCACCCATTGCTTCTCCAAGCGGTGCATGTCGAGTTCGAATTGCGAGAGTCAGAGGTTTATTGCGAAGTCGTCGTGACATGTCAAGGCAAGACAGGCGTCGAAATGGAAGCGTTGACAGCATGCTCATGCGCACTTCTCACTGTCTACGATATGTGCAAAGCGATCGACAAAACGATGGTTATCAAAGAAATCTTATTACTTGAGAAGAGCGGAGGCCGCTCGGGTGATTTTTCAAGAGAATCATAGTGGAGAGTTTATCGTTTTTGATGAAATATCCGATTAATCTTATTTTTACTGTGCTTTTACAGTAGTAGACGCTGTTCCGGCCGTTGTGCTTCAGGTGATTGAGCCAGTTTACAAACGAAGGCGAACGCACTAAAATAGGGGCATTGAGCAAGGTATTTACAATTTGTGACGATTGCTCGCGTATGAAAGAAGGAACTTCATGCCGGAATCTTTCTCCCAAGTATTTTTTAGATCATTATGGGAACACCTAAAGCCAGGTGGTCGTGATTTAGGTGAGACTATTCGATCATCCATCAATTTCGCGCCACGTTGGTATATTGAAATGGGGAATTTCTCAATCCCTGTGACAGGCGCGATGATTTCGCTCGTCATGAGCGTTGTTATTCTCATTCTCTTAGGTTTATGGTTGAGACGCGGCTTACGAAAGCATCAGATTTCCGGTAAGCAAGCGCTCGCGGAAAAATTGTATCTGACAGTGATTAATCTCTGTGAGAGTTTTGGGATGAACAGACGACAGGCGGAAATCGTGCTTCCGTGGACGCTGACACTCGGACTCTATATCTTTTTCAGTAACGCCGTCGCCGTGGCTGAATTCCCCGCCTCGGCCGTCAACCCCGCCGTCCCTTTCTCACTTGCGCTCTTCGCACTCGTTTTGATTATCGCGATGGGGCTTCGCCTCCTCGGCTTAAAGAATTTCTGGTATTCGCTGATTGACCCAATCCCGGGGCTTTTGCCGTTCAACCTGCTCGATTATATGATTAAACCCGT
>CAZBOM010000039.1:8398-12212 GCA_964493375.1 uncultured Mageeibacillus sp.
TCACTCGCGCTCCGTTTGTTCGGTAACGTGTTTGGCGCTTTTATACTTCTCGGTTTTATTAAGACGGTGATACCTCTCATCCTTCCCTCTGTGCTCGGCCTTTGGTTCGATGTGGCGGACGGACTGCTGCAAGGTGTCATTTTTATGTATCTCACCACTTCTTACATCGGTGAGGTGGTCGAAAAATCTAATAACACAGCTGAACGTATCGCTCAGAAAAAACAATTATTACAAGAAAAGAAAGCATAGGTACAAACATGGACAAAGGTTTAGTGGCTCTAGCGGCGGCACTCGCTGTCGGACTCGTCGGAAGCATTGCGGCTTTCGCAATCGGAAAAATGGCGGGCAAAGCTTTCGAGTCGATGGCGAAGCAACCGGAGGTGGCGCCGAGAATTCAGACGTCGCTCACCATCGCCGTCGTCTTTATTGAGACTTGCGCGATTTATGCGCTCGTCGTATCACTTCTGCTCGTCTTTGTATTTTAGTGAGAGGGTAGACTCATGTACGATTTCATCGCCGAGAAGGCGATTGACTTCACCTCTCCGGAGGTTTTAGCAGGTTATCTCGCGACCGGTATTCTCGCCGTGATCGGTCTGCTTATCACTGTTTTTGTATTGAAGAAAATTCTCTACAAGCCTCTTCAGAAGGTGATCAACGAGCGTCAACATGAAGTGGATGCATCTCTCAGTGCTCATGAAGAGCGTGAAAAAGTGATAAGAGAACGTGAGACTGCGCTCGCTGAACAGGAACAAAAGCAAAGCGAAATACTTGAAGAGCAACGAACGCAAGCGATACAACACGTGGAGCAAGAAAGAATGAGAATTCTTGCTGACGCCGAAGAGCAAGCGAACGCGAAGCTTGCTGAAGCCAAGCTCGAGATTGAGCAAAACCGAATTAGAGAAGAAGAACGTCTGTACCGTCAAGCCGTTGATTTGGCCGTCACGGCGATCAGCCGCCTTGAGGATCGCGATGTAAAACCTGAAGAAGCAGCGGCGTTAGAGAGTACGATTCGTTCTTCCGAGAATTCGCCGAAGGAGGCCGGCCTTGAAGCCTGAACTTGTTAAACAAGAAACATTACGGCTTGTCAAGGAAGACCTTTTAAAGAAAAGAGAAGTCAAGCCTTGGTATGAGTACCGTCATTTGCTCCCGAAAGAGAGTGGGCATGTTTTGTCGACGGCTGATAGTATCGTCCAGGTATCGGGATTACCCAGTTGTATGTACGGAGAAATCGTTCGATTTTCGGGAGAGAAATACGGTATCGCGATGAACCTTGGTGCCGATTCTGTTGGCGTGATGATGATCACGGGTGACAGATTGAAGTCTGGCGATGTCTGTTTCAGCAGTGGCGAGACCGTCCGTGTGCCCGCTGGAGAAGCTGTGCTCGGGCGCGTATTGTCTCCTCTCGGACAACCTCTCGATGGGGGCCCTGATTTCCCACAATCGACGCCGGATCGGCCGATTGAATATCCGGCGCCTTCGATTCTTGCGAGAAAGCCTGTCAATGTTCCGCTTGAGACGGGGATAACGGCGATCGACGCCATGGTGCCAATAGGCCGCGGTCAGCGCGAGCTGATTATCGGCGATCGTCAGACGGGGAAGACGACCATCGCGATCGATACCATCATCAACCAAAAAGGCAAAGGCGTTTACTGCTTTTATGTCGCGATCGGTCAGAAAATGTCGACGATCGCGGAGCTATACAATTTGTTTAAGCGGACAGGAGCGCTCGAATATACGACCATGATCGTCGCGTCGGCATCCGATACGGCCGGCGTCCAGTACCTTGCGCCTTATGCCGGATGCGCTATGGCTGAATCATTTATGTATGACGGCAAAGATACGCTCGTCGTATACGATGATCTGACGAAACACGCGCAGGCCTATCGCGCGATTTCATTACTATTGCGAAGACCGCCGGGACGCGAGGCGTTTCCGGGAGACGTATTTTATTTGCATTCAAGACTTCTCGAGCGCGCCGCGCAACTCAATGAAGAACATGGCGGCGGTTCGATGACGGCGCTTCCGATTGTCGAGACACAAGCCGGCGATATTTCTGCTTATATCCCGACGAATATTATTTCGATCACGGATGGGCAGATTTATCTTGAGACTGATCTGTTCTTTGCCGGACAACGCCCGGCCATTAATGTAGGCTTGTCCGTCTCACGTGTCGGCGGTGACGCGCAGTCGCCTGCGATGCACCAGATTGCGGGACCGCTTCGTATCGCGCTCGCCCAGTATAGAGAGAAGAAAGCGTTTGCCCAGTATGGTGCCGATCTCGATGACGCGACACAGCGTCAAATCGCGAAAGGCGACCGCTTGATGCTTCTCTTGAGCCAGAACCCATTGCAAATGCGTACATTGGCGAAATCACTCGCTATTCTCGATCTCGGGACGCGCGATTCGTTCCAAGACATGAAAGAAAAAGATCTGCCGCGCATGGCGAAGTTCTTTATGGACGCACTGCCTTCCATGGCGCCGGAACTTGTTGAAACAATGGAGTCAGGTGAGCGATTCGATGAGACGATGCATGATCAGATACTCGATTGCTGGACAACATTTCGAAATGATTTTGAGAACAAGAAATCGCGTTCGCGATGAACGGATATTTAACAAGGCGGGGAGAGTGAAATGCCCGGTCTCGTAGAGATAAAAAAAAGGATGGAGTCTGTCGGCATGATCAGCAAGATGACGCGTGCGATGCAGTTGATCAGCGGTGTCAGAATGCGTCAGTCGAAACGACTCCTAGCCGAGGCGCTTCCTTTTTCCATGCATTGTATGCGCACGATGGAGCGCGTCTTGTTGATGGCGCCGAACCTTCAATCGCCTTATACGCATTTTCGCGAAAAAAAACACGGCGATCCGTGGAAGCTCGATGTCTATGTCTTGACAGGCGACAGGGGATTTGACGGGACTTATAATGCTGATGTTGTGTCGGCGACAGAGAAATTTTTAGCGAAACGAGTCAGTGAAATCGAAGACGAAGGTTATGTTCCCGATACAACGCTGTACCTCACCGGGACGAGAGGGCGTGAAGAACTAAGAGGCAATGGCTGGACGGTCGACGAAACGTTTTACTATTCGTTCCGTGAGCCGAAATATGTTTATGCGGTCGATTTGGCAGAGCAGATATTTTTAGATTACCAGCAACGCCAAGCGGACGAAACGTTATTGATTTACTCGATGATGACATCACCGATTTCTAGCATTCCGCTTAGTTTTCGATTGTTGCCTGCCGATTTGCTCGGTTTGCAGAAAATCATTGACATCGCTTGTGATGATCCTGATGTAAGGATTGCACTGCCACCTGATTTTCCCGGTGACCCGCCGTCGGCTCCATTTGATTTTTCCGGTGACGTCGACACATTGATGGATTATTTATTTAACACATATTTGAGCGGTGTTGTCTATGGCGCACTCGTCGAAGCTTACGCGAGCGAGCAGACAGCGCGTATGACATCGATGGATAACGCCTCGCGCAACAGTGCTGAGTTGATGACGCAGTTATTGCACAGGCGCAACAGACTTAGACAGAATGCCATTACCGGTGAGTTGACGGGTATGTCAGCGAGTGTTGAAGCGATGCGATATGTTGACTCGTCAGTTGAGGCAAAAAGATCACGATAGAAAAAACACAGGTAACTGCCGTGCTACTCGAAGCACTGGCTTTTAGGAATAGGGAGAAGAATAACATGGCAATCGCAGGTCGAGTGAGACAAGTATTGGGCCCCGTGGTGGTGCTCGGTTTCGAGGATCAAACGCCTGAAATTGGCGATTATGTTCAAATTCTGATGGGCGATCCTGGGGGGACCGT
>CAZBOM010000040.1:0-2648 GCA_964493375.1 uncultured Mageeibacillus sp.
TGATGTAAAAGCCTTTAGACGGTGTATAAGCAGGCACTGTCTGCCCGCGAATCTCAACTGTTTTCAGTTCGAATCCTTCAGGAAGCTGATTCTCAGAAAGAACGGCAAAAGTAAAGAAACGCGATGACCATTCAGACCTGAAAAATGGAATGTAAAAAGTCGTTTCTTCATCATAGTAATAAAAACGCTCCTCCCCTCGGTCGTCTGCAAGCCAGAAAAGTGTATACGGGAGTGTTGACGAGCGATACGCTGTCATCTCAACACCAAGGTGATTGATATCAACCGCCTCAAATGATTCAGGGATACTCTGCTCAGAAGGAACGGTTTCAGGTATGGTAAGCATTGCGCCATCGTATCGCTTCGCGGTAAAAACAGTCTCCGGATCAATGGTCGACGTTGGTGTTGACGGCGATGTGCTTGATGTCACCGTACTGGTCGTTGACGTTGGAGTCGTCGTCTTAGTGGTCGTCGTTCTCGATGTTGTTGTCCTCGTCGTTGTCGGTTTTGTTGTCGTTGTTCTTGTCGTCGTGGGTGCCGTCGTTGTGGTCGTTGTTGTCAAAGGTTTGTCGGTAAGGGTTACTGTTTTGGTGGCACTGTGATTGATTGTATTTTCGATAATGCCATCCGCAGCATCTTTAATACTAAACATTGCAGTTCCCGTTTTAACTGCTTCAAATTGAAACGAAATTGCTCGGTCAACCATATATTCTGCGTAGCCTTGAATGGTGCCACCCGCTCTTACTGTACCTGAAGAAGGAGCATAAACATGGATGGTATATTCTTTAAGACCAGTAGCATTCGTAGCTAAACCTGTGAACTTGATAACAGAGCTATCATAATTCAAAACAAAATCAAAATTCCCAGTCAAAGCTTTAGGATCAAATCCCAGAGTAACGGTAAACTTTTCACCAACAGTTGCTTGTGACGGAGCTATTATAGTGACCGATCGATTACTTGCTAAAATTCTGGTTGGAAATATAACCATAAATAAAAGTACGAAAACAATAAATATTATAAGAACAGATTTCTTTTTCATCTTTGCTTAACCCAATCACTTACAATGAATAATTCGCCATAAGGCGAGAATTTTAACATTAAAATCGTTATTATATGTTCAGC
Source organism: uncultured Mageeibacillus sp. (assembly GCA_964493375.1). GTDB lineage: Bacteria > Bacillota > Clostridia > Saccharofermentanales > DTU023 > UBA4923. The sequence continues at coordinate 1,120 of CAZBOM010000040.1, forward strand.
GCAATTCTAGTTTCTTAATATCATTAAACAATCATTATTTTGTAATTATTTTTGAGCAATTGGCACCCCTTTATACATGTGAATTAATATCCCAGTTAAATCGTTCGAATTAATCTTGCCGTCATGGGTCGAGTCCATCGCCTCATACTGATCATCCTTAAAAACCGTTCCCTTATACATGTGCAACAGAATATAGGTTAAATCATTCGAGTTGATTTTCCCATCTCCACTTGGATCGCCATAGATCAACAGTGTCAAAGTCGATACTGGCTGTTCTGAGGTGCCAGCAAACCATTCAATAGTTGCACCCGTGCCAAGGAGTGTCTCGTCTGACGCTTCTTGGCCGGCCGAGTCTTTAATTTTCACCGACAGACCCTCGGGAATTTCCAAGGCAGCGCGAATCTTGCCGGCTTGGTTCCTTCCGTCCTCCGGCCAAGCGTTCAGCAGGTATTTATCTCGAATGACATAGTCATCGCCGACTTTAGGCTCATGTGTAACGGGGTCAGGAGGAGCGGTTTCCGTTTTGTTAATAATGATCGTATAGAGACGCTTCGTTCCGCGCTCTGATACAGCCTCAATAACAATCTCATTTTTGTCTGAATTCAGTGTGTGTTGACCAACATGGTTAATCGTGCAGCTCGAAAGGTACGCCTCCGCCGCTAGCGTTATTTGATTGACGGAACTGTTAACTTCGACAGAGTAAGCGTATGTTTCCGGATGAAATTCGGGAGATAAAGTGCCCGATGATACGGATATCGATTTCAACCAATTGTTCAGACTTTTATTGCTTGTAGGGTAAGGTGAAGGATTCTCGGGAAGTTCTGTCATAACAGGAATCTTGAAGAGAAACGGCATGTTGAGTAGTTGTTGTCTGCGATACATGTCGTATACGCGTGATGACTCATAGTAAGGGGCATAGACATTGCCCATGTATTGATGCCAATAAGTACCGTACGTATCGCCGTCAATATTAAATTTCTGCAGATACTGTGTATCTTGTCCGGCTGAGATATAGCCTTGCCCTATCCATGCGGCGCCTCCGACGATCGCACGCCACTGGCTATCCCATGGCAGTAAATACCGCTCGCGCTCAGCGGGCGTCGGACCGGAACTTGATTTCCCATATCGCGCGTAGAGTAATCCATTTAAAATGGGGTTTGCTCCGGCGGTTGCGCCAATGTTGTAAAAGTTATAGTAGCCCTCAAAGCCGGGAACCGTTCCCGATACAGAGTCGGATCCATTACGACCAACTTCCATCAGACAACGTTGCGCCAGAAAAAACGGGTTGATGTTCGTTATTTTTGCCGCCTCAACAAAGATCTCGGGATAAGTCATCGTCTTCTCGACATTGTCTCGATGATCGATAAATGTCACCGACTTACCATCCATAAAAGTTCCGGCGAGTGCGACCTGAACGGCTTCAATCGGATGAGCCTGCTCGTTATAACTGAGCACTTCAAACTGAAAAATCTGTTGCTCGGATAAAAAATTTCTCGGATCCATAGAGTAAGCGATGATTTCGCGGCTAG
>CAZBOM010000040.1:2658-12166 GCA_964493375.1 uncultured Mageeibacillus sp.
CCATCCACCGGCATCGTAAATCTTCCACGTATTTGTCGCGTAGTAATAATCAGCCGGCGCATAGGAACGATGACTCAAAAGCGAGCTCGATCCCACTAAATTGAGGCCGGGTATTGCTTCGGCATTTAACGCTTTTTCAAAAGCCAATGGCTTTCGATTTGGGGGAGGTGAATTAACATCTTTGATGTGTTGAGCATTGAAGATCCATGTCGGATGCGCATGGTGGAGAGCTCGAAGTGCCGGCTTATAACTTTCAGGAAATTTCTGCGCTGTCATATGCGCTTCAAACTCCGGATCAGCTTCGGGGGGAGTTGATGTAATCGGTTCATCCGTCAAAGTCACAAGTGACGAGTGAATATAACCTTCTATATTTCGGGCGACAGCTCGGACATAATACCAATCGCTAACGCCATTCACCGCTTGACCGGAAACTTTTACGAAGACCTCCACACGCGTACCCCTGGGGAGGATTTCGAGCCTTTCCGACGCCGTCGACGGCTCCTTCCGAAGTATACTACCGTTTGCCGAGTTCGTATGTCCGATGAGATTAATCGCTTCACCTTCCGGAGGCACCGCAAATGTTAATGTGCCGAATTGTGTTAAAACAATTGAGATCGCCGCAAGAATGACAACAAGAAATTGGGCCATTCGTTTTGCGCTCGGATGCTTTCGCACACCATGACAATTCGATTGTTGCAGACTCACAATTCTAACCTCTAAAAAACAAGACAATATCCCTAGCCTATTAATAGGCATTATTAATAGCATCTTATCGTTCGTTGGGTGTTTTTATCCAATGTGATAGAGCTGTAAATCGCGGCTGTATTCTTATTGTCATCAAAATGCATCATCAGCGCAATCAGGTTGTTTAAAATGGAAATCGAAATCGATTTCATCGAGCGATTTCGCATAGGCGGGCAACGCGTTATTCTTGAACCAATTGACTTCAGGAAGATTGAAAGCATCCAGACGTTCACTCACTTCAATACGAGCACGGTCGAACTCGCGGTTACCTACTTTTTGTTCATCAAGACACTTTATATACGCAGAAAAACAATCGGCCGCTTTGACAAGGATGAGTGCTTCTTTCACTTCCTCATCCTCGCTGTTCGGCAGAAGAAACTGTCGATACTCACAAGCAAGTCCTTCGGGGAGCATAGCGAGTAAAACTTCAGATGCTTCTTCTTCGATTTTCTTGTAAGTCGTTTCCATAGGTCTGTTGTGGTACTTAAGCGGTTTGGGCATATCGCCCGTGATAATCTCCGGCAAATCGTGATAGAGCGCAAGCGTCGCAACAAATGTCGGATCGGGGCAGACTCTCCCCTCCGCAAACTTCAATTTTCTAAGACTCGCGAGAAGATGAGCGATCACGGCGACATCGTGCGAATGCTCTTGGATATTCTCTAACTCTGTATTGCGCATCAAACCCCAGCGGTTGATATAGCGCATGCGATGAATCATGGCAAAGAAAGAAGTTTTCATGGTGAATCCCGCCCTATCTATTAATCAATACTCTTCCATCATAAGTTCGATCACTGCTTACGTTCGACTTAAACAGTTGTTTAAATCAATTTCTTCAATCCTAATGAATCAAGCACGTTTTCTATCATAGCCCGTAAATTGTACTAAACATACGGTTTGCGTATGGGTCAGTCATACCGGCGATGTAATCAGTGACAATTCGCAGAGCACTCGCGTCTTTCTCCGGATGGCGATTCTTGAATTCAAAGAATGCGCGCGCGGGTGTTTCTTTTTCGCTCGCGTCGCTCGATTCCGCCAACTTAAGATAGTAATCGAAGAGACCTTCCAGGACATTTTGAACTTGAATCTCATAGCGTTTGACGCGCGGCGCTTTGTATATCCGATCAACATTAATCTCAATGAGTCTCTGCAACGCTTTGCCAATGCGTTCACTCATCGCGATCGCGTCATGCCCCAAACTACTTCTAATGACATCTTTTACCAGCGTATCGACAATCTCGCCATTGTTATGTCCAAGTGTCGCGCGAAGGTCAGCGGGCAGTTCTTCAAAGGAGAGCAAACCGCTCCGCGTCGCATCCTCAATATCGCGCCCGACGTATGCGATGCGATCGGTAAATCGAACGAGACAGCCTTCAAGTGTCGCAGGCGGGTCATGGTGAAGCGCTCCTTTCGCGAGGTCTTCTTCTTGCTTCTCACGCATGGGAATGACGATAATCTCATCGTATTGTTCGCCGCAATGCGACGCGATGCCGTCTCGAACCTCGAACGTCAAATTGAGACCGTATCCGTTTTTATGCTCTGACAAAAGATCAATCACGCGAAGACCGTGTCGCTCATGACGGAAAACGAAATCACTCTGATAACTTTGGAGTAAGTTATCAAGCGCGACTTCACCGGCATGTCCGAAAGGAGCATGCCCAATGTCATGGCCGAGCGCGATGGCGCGAATGAGATCTCTGTTAAGCCCTAGCGCACCTCCGATTGTCTCCGCGAGATAGCTGACATACTGAACATGTTCCATGCGTGTGCAGACATGGTCATTTTGCGGGTCGAAGAAAACTTGCGTCTTGTGACGAAGTCTTCGAAATGGCATGGAGTAGATAATGCGACCGAGATCGCGCTCATAGACCGTCCTGACAGGGCAGTCATTCTCAAATCTTAGTCGACCGCGACTTTGCGCCGAAAGCGACGCTTTCTCATCGAGCGAGAGTCTCTCGATTTCTTCTTTTCTCTTGCGTGGGCACCATGACAAATCATCAGAGCATGGCGCGCACCATTGAGCTAAGTCATCGTGCTCTTGAGGAGTTAAGGTATTATCCTTGGCAATTTTTTCCATCGAGATAGGCCCCCGTGATCATTCATCAACTGAAAGAGCTGATTGACTCGCCATAAACCGTTTAATCTGACCGCCAAAATCGATTCTCAAGATGGTGTCATCTCCCGCGGTCGTCATCTCTTGGATCGTTCCGACTCCAAATGTCACGTGACGAACGGAATCGCCAATGCTAAGTTTTGAAGCATCGAGCCCCGACGAAGTCTTTTTTTCAGGGGGATCGATCTGTTGACTCGTCACGGCTTTAAATATCCGGTCATCTGACTCAGACGACTCTTTGCCGCCGAATCGGTTGCTGCTTGAAAGTCCTTTCGCGAACATCGTAAAGGACGATCCGACACCTTGTCGCGATTGATCTTCTGAATAGAAGTCTCGGTAACCGAGAGATCCGAAGACACCTCGCTTCTCAACGAGATCTTCAGAAATGGCATCGCTAAATCGAGAGGGCGGGTTGTATTGCGTGTGACCGAACAAAAGTCGAGAGACAGCCGAACTCATGATGAGTTCTCGCTTCGCTCGCGTCACGGCGACATACGCCAGGCGCCTCTCCTCTTCTATCCCGTCTGCTTCTTGCAACGCTTGCATACTGGGAAAGATGCCTTCTTCCGCTCCCATCAAAAAGACTGTATTAAACTCAAGACCTTTCGCGCTGTGGATTGTCATTAAACTGACTTTAGGTGATTCGCGTTCTTTGTCTTGGTCCGAGTAAAGAACAGCGCGCTCAAGGAAGAGCCGTAGCACACCTTTGAGTGTGCGGTCTGCCATCAATTCGACACGCTGTTCACCTTCAGGAGTCAGTTCCCAGATATCGTCAATCGGCTCCACATCGAGACGCGCCTCAAATTCAATAGCGTCAGAGATGAGCTCGTCCAGGTTTTCTAAACGTGATTCCGCCTCAACATCGCCACGCGCTTTCAACTCTTGGTAATATGCAACGAGCCCCGATTCGACTTCCACCTTCTTCACAAATTCCGCGAATGTCATATCGTCGGAATGAAGCGCTTCACGCAATTCATCTATTAATCGAACAAAAAGCGACAGCCGACCGGCCGCACGTCCAAGTTCCGGAACTTCATGAGCGTATCTCGCCGCTTCCAAGAGTGTGAGACCACGCTCTCCTGCGAACTCCGCTAAACGTTCAATCGTGACAGCTCCAATACCGCGCCGCGGTTGGTTAATGACGCGCCGGAACGCAATCTCATCTTCCGGAGACTGAATCAATGACAAATATGCTGTCACATCTTTGATCTCCGCACGTTCATAAAACCGTGTTCCACCATAAATGTTGTATTCAATACCGAGCTCGCGAAGCGCGAATTCCAGATTGCGCGAGAGCGCGTTCATCCGATACAGGACAGCGATCTCAATCGACTCACTATCTTCGGCAAGCTGAAAGCGACGCTGAACTTCTCGAGCAATAAAACGCGCTTCATCAATATGATCAGCCGCTCGATAAAGTAGAATAGGGTCTCCCACGTCGTGCGCTGTCCAAAGTTTCTTCTTCTTGCGCATCTTGTTATCTTGAATCACTTGGTTCGCCGCCGCGAGAATCGTTTTCGTCGAACGGTAATTCTGCTCGAGACGAATGACCGTGCAATCAGAAAAATCATCCTCAAAGTCTAAAATATTGCGGATAGTCGCTCCTCGAAAACCATAGATGGACTGGTCGTCATCTCCGACAACACATAGATTCTTGCTCTTCGCAGATAAAAGGTGAATAAGCTCATACTGGACAACATTCGTGTCTTGATACTCGTCGACGAGAATATACGTGAATTGCCTTTGATAATTCTCCAATACGTGAGGATGATCTCGGAAGAGCTTAAGTGTTTGTACCAAAATGTCATCAAAATCCATCGCGTTTTTTTCAAATAAAGATTTTTGGTACGCTCTGTAAATATCAACCCACTGTCGACTGTCGTAGTATCCCGCTCTTGACTCTTCCAACATTTCAGAGGTCACATCATCATTCTTGTATTTACTGATGACAGAGAGCGCTTCCCTAGGAGATAAAGTGCGCTCACTAATATTCAGTTCTTTCAAGACATCAGCCATCACGCGTCGTTGATCGTATGTGTCAAAAATCGTGAAAGATGAGCGGTAACCGAGAAGTTCTCCGTGTCTGCGTAAAATTCGCAACATCATCGAATGAAAAGTTCCGATCCAGCTTCCGCGACTTTCTAGTCCGATGAGCTGCTCGATGCGCTCTTTCATCTCGTTGGCCGCTTTGTTCGTGAAAGTAATCGCTAATATACGTGCGGGGTGAATGCCGAGATGACAAATAAGCCAGGCGACACGACGTGTTATAACACGCGTTTTTCCTGAACCGGCGCCCGCCAGTATCAAAAGCGGGCCCTCCGTCGTGAGGACGGCCCGCTTCTGTTCAGGGTTCAATTGTTTTAATAGTGAGGAGTCTTCGAAAGAACTCGCTTGACTCCTATCCGTCGCTTCATGCATCAATTGGGGCATAGGGAACTATTAATATTCAGGCTCGATCAAGCCGTAATCACCGTCATCGCGTTTGTAGACGACACACACTTTGCCTGTCTCATCAGAAAGGAAAATCAGGAAAGAGTGCCCGAGCAATTCCATCTGAAGCGTCGCTTCGTCCGGCGTCATCGCCTCAATCGGGAACGATTTGCGACGAATGATGTGGAACTCATCCTCAGCAGGTTCGTCTTTAATCGCTTCTTGCTGCTCAAAATACGCTTCCATGTAGGAGTAGTCTTTGTTACGTTTCTTCATGCGTGACTTGTACTTGCGAATTTGACCTTCCATGTTGGCAATCGCTTGCTCAACGGCGGTCATTGCCTCTGCGGCGACAGATTCTGCACGATAGAAATGTGTTCTTATGTTGAAAGTAACTTCCGCGCGAACATTATTTCCCTCAGGTTGGAGCTTCACCTCACCACGAGCACTCTCGTCAAAAAAGCGATTAAACTTCGCCATTTTCTGTTCGATCGCTGCACGAAGCGTATCATTGACGCGCATGTTCAGGCCAAAAATTTCAATTCTCATATGATCTGGCTCCTTTCATTCCGATTGCTTTCTCAATCGGCGGTGGACTGTTTTTTTCATTATACATTAACCATGGAAGGTCTGTTAGATATGTATCATTTTAACCTCAAGAAATTCATAAAAATGTCGACCATTGAAGGCTACTGGAACAAAATAACGAGTGGTATAGTGGGTTCATGAACGATACGTTCACCAATCGTGCGCTTAAAACCGATTATTGCGCGAAAGGGAGACCGTATGAATAACAAGAACACAACAACGAACCATTTGACATGGCGAGCCATCCTGCTCGCGATTCCGGGCGCTATTCTCATCACAGCGTCATCCAGTTACGTAGCGCTCCGAGCGAGCGCGCTACCTTGGCCGACTATTTTCGTCACCGTTCTAGCGATCGTCGTCATGAGAATGTTCAGACGTCGTGATGTCAATGAGATTAATGTCGCCGCGACCGGCATGACGGCCGGCGCCATGGTCGCGGGGGGGCTCGTCTTCACGCTTCCGGGGCTGTTTATTACAGGTCTTTGGAAAGTTGACAAATCAGCGGGACAGACAGCCGGCGCATTTATTAAGCAGCATCTACCCATCGTGTTATTGATCGCGCTCGCCGGAGTGTTGATCGGAACAACGCTTTGCTGGTTCTTCAGAAAAAGAAATATTGAACAGATGGAATTACCTTACCCGATTGGAAAGGCGGCCGCCGCTACCATATCGGCGGGAGAATCGGGAGGCAAAAAAGCACTTGTTCTATTCGGGTCACTCGCTTTGGCTGCCGTGATCACGCTACTTCGCGACCAATTCAAAATCATCCCCGCGATGGCCGCGTTTTCGATTGCGGGTATTCCGCTCACATTGCAAATCTCACCGATGGCTCTCGGCATCGGCTCCTTAATCGGATTCTCGTCAACCGTCTATTGGCTAGTTGGCGCCGCGATCACAACACTCGGCCGCTTTATCCTCCTTCGAATGGCGGCCGCGAATAACTGGGCAGGTGTAGAAGCGTCTTTCGGCGGGTGGAACTTGACGACGGCGATCGCCCTCATGGTAGGCGCGGGCGCCGGAACACTCATCAGTTTTGTGTTCGGTTGGTTGCGCAAAGAAAAGACGGTACCCTCTCGAAAATCAGGAAAGCTTAACGCAACGAAGGTGAAAGCAGGAACCGCGAAAAAAGGAGTCGGATTCTTCTCGCTTATCCTCGTCGCCGTGGCTTTTGTCCTCTCCATTGTGATTGGCTTGAAGGTAATACCGGCCATACTCTTGATGGCAGGCGTCTTTTTCGCCGCGATGATGTCATCGATTATCACGGGGCAGACTGGTATCAATCCGATGGAGATTTTCGGTATCATCGTCTTGCTCGCCATTCGCGTCATTGTCAATGTCAGTTCGACGCACGCGTTCTTCATCGCGGCGATCGTTGCCGTCGCATGTGGTTATGCAGGCGACATGATGAACGACTATAAGGCCGGTGCGATCCTCAAGACAAATCCGACAGCCCAGTACATGATTGAGCTGATCGGAGGCGCGTTCGGAGCCGTGACGGCGTCAGTCGCCATCCTCGCGATTATTTATTCGGCCGGTGGCATCGGAGCTGAAGCAGGACTCCCTGCCGCTCAAGCTCACAGCGTCGCCGCCATGGTACAGGGCATCGGAGATCCGGCTATTTTCATCATCGGAGCTGTCGCAGGCTGCCTTCTTACATTGCTGAAAGTTCCCGCCATGATCATCGGCATCGGCATGATGCTTGCCGGATATGGATTGGCCATTCCTATTTTTATCGGTGGTTTAATCGAGTTGATTACTCGAAAGACGATGTCAGAAGGCGGTCAGCAGTCAATCCAGATGGGCGCGGCCGGTATGCTGGGGGGCGAAGGACTCACAGGTACCATTCTCGCCATCATCGGTTTATTCCGGTAGAGGTTGGGCATCTCCGGCGATCATTTTATAACCAAACATAAGACAAAAGAGTTCTGTGCTTTCCTTTAGCGCAGGACTCTTTTTGTTAACGGTATCGATTCAATCGCGTGTCGTCTAAATAAGAATTAAACCTTCGACGTTCAATTTTTGAAATCTTCATTTTCGATGTAACGTTTATAAAACGAGAGTCTCGCTTTAGCACGACGCATGGCGTGGCGCGCGTGAAATTGTTGCATCTCCGTCGCTGACGGGTCGTTATAAAGTTTCTCCGCGCGTTCAAGCGCGCTTCTCGCTCGCTCGACATCTAATTGTTCGGGAGTTTCAGCGGCGTTCACGACCACGGTGACTTGATCGGCTTGAACTTCCGCGTAACCGACCGTCACGACCATCGCGCGCCATGTCTCGCCTTCACCTTCAGGTGATGGAATACGATAACGCAAAGGTCCCGGAACAACTTCAACGATCGTTGGGACGTGATTTCGCATGAACCCTTCCGTGCCATGCTTCGTCGTGACGACGACTAAATCGCCGTCTTCAAAGTGCCATGATCCTATAGGTGTCAATAAGGTGAGTTTCATCGGTTTCACTTGATCAATACCGCCAGTTTAATTCGACGCATCAATTGATTTCATCCTTGGCAGCCCACACTTCGTCGACGCCGCCTTTCATGAAAAACGCTTGCTCCGGGACATCGTCAAGCTCACCGCCAAGCAAAGCTTCAAAACTATTCAACGTATCGGCTGTCGTCACGTAGCGACCTTTGTAACCTGTCATATCTTCCGTCACGTGGAATGGTTGAGAGAAGAAACGCTGAATCTTGCGAGCACGGGCGACGATGGCTCGGTCGTTGTGGTCGAGTTCATCGAGACCCAAGATTGCGATAATATCTTGCAATTCCTTGTAACGTTGGAGAATTTCGTCAACGCGCATCGCAATACCGTAATGGCGACCTCCCACGACAGAAGGGCTCAAGACGCGCGACGAGGACGTTAACGGATCGACCGCCGGATAAATACCGAGCTCAACGACATTTCTTGAAAGGACAGTCACGCCATCCAAATGTGTAAACGTCGTCGCCGGCGCGGGATCCGTCAAATCGTCGGCCGGGACATAAACGGCTTGAATTGAGGTAATCGAACCATCTTTCGTGCTCGTGATCCTCTCTTGAACAAGTCCGACATCTTGCGCTAAAGTCGGTTGGTATCCGACAGCACTCGGAATTCTTCCAAGAAGTGCCGAAACTTCAGAGCCAGCTTGGATATATCGGAAAATATTGTCGATAAAGAGCAAGACATCGCGTTTCATCGTGTCACGGAAATATTCAGCCATCGTCAATCCCGTCAACAACACGCGCATTCTCGTTCCGGCCGTCTCGTTCATCTGACCGAAGACTAAAACTGTCTTGTCGAGAACACCGGAAGATTTCATCTCATTCCAGAGATCGTTTCCTTCGCGCGAACGCTCACCGACACCCGTAAAAACAGAGAAGCCTTCATGTTCCGTCGCAATGTTGCGAATTAATTCAAGAATTAAAACAGTTTTACCGACGCCGGCGCCTCCGAAAAGGCCAACCTTTCCACCGCGCGCAAACGGGATAAGCAGATCGATCACTTTGATTCCCGTTTCAAGAATTCCGGCGCCCGGCATCTGTTCCAGAAAACTTGGCGGGTCGCGATGGATCGGCATACGAAGATCCGTCTCCACAGGACCGAGCTCATCGATCGGCTCTCCGAGGACATTGAAGAGTCTCCCGAGACAAGCCTC
>CAZBOM010000041.1:0-8343 GCA_964493375.1 uncultured Mageeibacillus sp.
CTTGCAAGCTCTTATTTCCGAGGTTCGACGCGTTGACATTTTTCATGAGCAACGCGATAACAACGCCTACAAGCACGCATACGACAAGAATAATTGCGTATTGATAATATTTTTTCTTTATCATTGTCAAACCTCACTTTATGATCGTGACTCATCGGCTGTTAAGGAGTTTCAAGCAAATTCATGTATCGCGAATAATCGCGCGATTTTGAAAAAGATGGCAAGGCGACAGAAGGCTCTTTTGTTACATTAATCCTAATCCCTATCTCCGACTGTGTCAGTCTCGCGAGATATGAGTCACTTTGAACAGCTGTCGCAAGGTCTTCAATTGGGCCGATAGCGGAAATAACATAAGGTGGCATCTGCCGTACCCCGTATGAGAGAATCGTCGGTCCAACACAGTTGATCTCCGACACGGCTGTCAATCTCACCTCATTAAATGAAATGGCACGCGCCCCTGCCGCCCACAAAATATTGATCACATAATTGATGGTACTGTCGTGTATCACCGATTCAATGGGGTCGTTGAGCGGGTTGTACTTTTCTTTATCTTCTAAAGAAATTACAATGCCGGGACCTTTGACATCTGTCAAACCGGCGATCATGGCAAATTTCTGATGTTCGGCGATCGCCTCAGCCATGACACCTTGTTCGCTCAAACTTTGAAGTAAAAGTTTTTTTCGAGCCTCTAACTTGTCATTTTGCATTCGTAGCGATTTAAAATTGACTTCTTCCGACGCGAGCTCGTCGCGCGCGCGTGCAAATTCAGCACTGACATCGCCTCCGGTAGATAAACTTGTCCAGTGCTTCACGACGGACGCGATCCCTAATCCGAGTAAAATAGCGACCATCACGGCGATTATTTTGTACGACTTCTTCTCTCTCATATTGTAAGGATACTCTATCCGTCAAGGCGATGGATACCATTTCAACTCATGCGCTTTAAATAAGAATTGAAACGTTCGGGGAGAACGCTTTTCACATCGATTCTTTGGCCGGTCATGGGATGTTCAAAGACGATTCGAGACGCGTGGAGAAGTTGAAATGGAGTTTCATTTTCTCGGATACGCCTCCCGTATAGTGTATCGCCCACAACAGGATTTCCGATATAGGCGAGATGAACTCGTATTTGATGAGTTCTTCCCGTTAAAAGCTGACACTTTAGATGGGATATCTTGCCATCTGTCGCGATGACTTCAAAGCGTGTCTGAGAAGGCTTTCCATCAGCGCGAACTTCCATTTTCATTCGACCAACTTCAGCTCTTCCCATGGGTAGATCGATAACGCCCTTCTCTGTGTCCGGTACGCCTCTTACAATAGCATCATAATACCGTTCTACATCGCGTTCTCTGAAAGCGCGCGCGATGCGCGTATGTGCTTGGTTGTCGAGCGTCACAATCAACAAACCTGACGTGTCTTTGTCGAGTCGGTGTACGATTCCGGGACGGTGAGATTCGCCGATATCTGAAAGTCTGTCAGAAAACCGAGAGAGAAGAGCATTCACAAGCGTGCCCTTCTCGTGGCCGAACGCCGGATGCACGACGATCCCCGCTTCTTTTTCCACGATGGCAAACCATTCATCTTCATATAGCACGTTAATCGCGATGTCCTCCGGCTCCGGAGCGTTTATCTCGATCTCTTCCGGACAAACAGCCATAACGCGATCACCTATTTGCAGCTTGCGAGAAGAAACCACTCGTTTTTCATTGACGGTGACAAGTCCGTTTTTAATCTGCTCTTGCCAACGCTCTCTCGAAAATTGAGAAAAACGTTTTGCCAACCATCGGTCGATTCTGATGCATTCTTCTTCTCTTTGGATGAAAATAGCTTCACGATTCATAAATCACCTGATGAGTATTATTTATCATCACAGCTCGGCTCCTGCCCGTTTGATGCATCGATCATTTCGCTTTTTCTTACATTTCTTCCATCGAAAAAGCCGTCAAGAAATTTACGATCAAAAATGACAAAGATAATAAGTAATGCCGTACCGACTGTGATGAGTGAATCAGCCACGTTGAAGGTTGGGAAAACATACTGACCGAATGTGAATGAAAAAAAGTCAGCCACGGCGCCCATTCGCAAACGATCGATCAAATTACCGGCGCTACCGGAGACGAGTAAAATCAATACAAGTCGCATGCGCTTTCCCGTTGTATTTTTTAGCACATAAAGAAGCACCATGGTAATAATCGACGAGATCAAACATAAGAGGATAATCCCCCATGACTTATCGGACAGAAAACTCCATGCGGCACCTTTGTTATACGATAGTCTGAGCTCAAAAAAGCGCGGTATAACCGTGATATGCCCCGATGGTCCGATCAACCTTTCCGCCAACCCTTTGGACCATTGATCGAGAGCAATAAGAATTATTATTATTATGGTCGCCATACAGTTAGATCCTCAACATTTTTATAAGGTGTATACCACGAACCGGCTAAAGTGCCTTGGACATCGCGACCGTATATTACCATGGTTTCAGGAATTGAAAGACCGATCAACGGTAGTTTTGAAAAGACACGAGAGACAGCTTGCGTATAAGCGCGTTCCGAGTATTGACTGTTTTCATTCGATTCAACAGAAGAAACCAAGTGGCGTCCTTCTCTCATAATACGAACATCATCGGAATCAGCTACGGACGTCCAATCGACCAAACCGAAGGCTCGAAGCCCCTCAAGATAATCGATGGGATCTAAAAACATATTGCTAACATCGGCCAAAAGCGCCGCGTGATAGTCGCGACCTCGCAGTTTTGCCGCCCAATCACTGCTTTTGACAGGAACAGTCACGAACCGTTTTCCAAGGCGAGCGACACATGCCCCTATGTTATGGATCAGGCGATCAGGCGTAAATCCTTCCGGCACAAGCAAAACGAAAGGCTGACGCGTATCGGGCGTGGTGACAGGTGGCGTTCCCGCATTGTCTCCTGTCTCCGTTGGTTCTGGCACGTCATCAGGCAGATTAAGCGCCGGTAAATCCTGTATGTTGAATTCAGGAACGAGTGTATTGACTAATCGTAAATCGCCAGCCAATAGCGGAAATGCCGAGCGTTTGAAAGGCGCTGAAAAAAATTCACCATTAGGATCGAGCTTTATCTCTCTAATCATGTAATCGCGTTCACGAATCGCCGCTTGTTGATCGCTATGTCGGAAATAAATCGAATAAAACTCAGGATGATCAATGCGCTGCTTCCTGATTCTCGTTCTATCCGCATACAGCGCTGTCTCCGCCGTGTTCATAACGAGCAAATCCAGTTCATGATCATCATAGGCTTTCATAGCAAGAGCAACACTTTCATACGATCTGGCCTTTATACGAGAGATACCGGATCCGGGAGAGACACGCTCTAATGTTAATTGTTTCCCACCTTCTGTACCGACAATTCTCCACGGACCGCTTCCCGAAATAGGATTAAAAGAGCGCTCGTTGACATTCGATTGAGGAATGACTGGGAATGTGAGAAGTCCGGCGAAATCAGGATCGGGATTGCGAAGCTCGATCTGAATCGTGTTTTCGCCCTCCGTCGAAACTCGGCTGATATTTCTGTATTCATTCTGTCTCGCCAACGCGAGACCTGAAAATAGCCTCGCGTTAAAAGTTGACCCATCAACAAATAAAGAATTCGCTCCGCCGGGGCGTTGCCACTCGGTTGTCCTAGCCTCGTCTGAATCATTCGCATGGCCATCGCCAATTTCCGTTTCTATGACGGGCGGTTCCTCCTTATCTGTCCCGGATATCGCAGGTAAATGCCCCGTCATAATACTGATCATTTTTAACAACGAAGTGCTGATGTCATGGGCCGTTACTTTTTTCCCACTGTGAAAGCTTTTTTGATCGTTGACAACAATCGTGTAAGTCATCGTCTCGGCATTGTAATCCATTGATTTAGCAAGCACCGGGACAATTTCACCTTCGGGACCTATCTCAAATAATGATTCATATACTAGCGCTAGCAGTGATCGCGTCGCGTAATGTTTAGGGTAAAGAGGATTCATATTTGTCTCATAACGAATGGCGACGCGAATCTCCGATGATTTCGTCTGATTTTTTGAAGGCGGTAATGTTGGTATAGACAACGCATTCGAAGGCGTCGTCAATTCAGCCTCCCCGTCATTCTGTCGAGGGGCGCATGCGATGAGACTTGCCATCAAAATAATGCTTAAGATAATCGCTACAGTTTTTTTCAATCAATTTCCTCTTCTCATCAATCTGAATTAAAACTAGCGTATCACACGGAGTCGTTTTCTGGAAAGAAAAAGCAGGCTATCATGCAAACTCTTTTGAGTTCAATGATAAACCTGCTTTCATTGTTTTCTTCGGCTATTTACTTGCGTAATGGTTCGAACAAGCCGTTATTGTCTGATCATCTATTTCGCAAAATCGCTGTAGCGACTCTCGCGGATCATATTGACTTTAATCTGACCGGGGAAATTAAGTTCTCGTTCGATTGTTTTACACAATTCGTGCACCAAGAGCGGCATTTCTTCGTCGGAGACGCTATCCGGCAAAACCATGACGCGAATTTCGCGGCCGGCTTGAACGGCATAGCTCTTCTCAACACCGGGCATAGATTGCGCGATCTCCTCGAGTTTTTCGATTCGCTTAATATATGTCTCAATATTTTCTCTTCTCGCACCGGGTCTCGCGGCTGAAATAGCGTCGGCTGCCGCAACAAGACATGCGATAAGCGATTCAGGCTCAACATCGCCGTGGTGTGACTCGATACTGTTAATCACAATGGGATCGAGTTTATGACGGCGAGCGATTTCACTGCCCAGTTCAATATGAGATCCATCCATTTCAAAATCAACGGCTTTGCCCAAATCGTGCAATAATCCGGCGCGTTTAGCGGCCATGACGTCAAGTTCAAGTTCCGCTGCGAGCATGCCGGCAATGCGACATACTTCGACCGAATGCTGTAAGACATTTTGTCCGTAACTCGTGCGGTATTTAAGACGTCCAAGAACATTGATAATCTCATTGGGGAGTCCAACGACACCCGTTTCAAAGACAACTTGTTCACCGGCTTCACGGATGGAATTCTCAACATCTCGCGTCGCTTTCTTGACCATCTCTTCGATGCGTGTCGGATGAATTCGTCCGTCTTGAACGAGTTTTTCAATCGCCAGCCTGGCAATTTCACGCCTGACAGGATCAAAACTCGATAAGATGACGGCTTCCGGTGTGTCGTCGATGATGAGATCGACGCCTGTCAGCTGTTCAATCGTTCGGATATTTCGACCTTCACGCCCGATGATCCGCCCTTTCATATCTTCGCTCGGAAGCGAAACGACAGAGACGGTAGCCTCAGAGACGTAATCGTGAGCGTAACGTTGAATCGTACTGACAACAATCTCACGCGCTTTTGTGTTCGCGTTCAATTTAGCTTCTTCTTCTATTTGCTTGTACATGACAGCAATATCGCGTCGGTACTCATTTTCAGCTTCTTCTAGGACAAGTGAGCGAGCTTCTCCGACAGTCAGATTGGCGATTCGCTCAAGCTCCTCTCGCTTCTTAGCTTCCGAAGCGGCGAGCTCTTCTTCACGAATATTGAACGCTTCCTCGCGCTCAGCATAATTGCGTTCTCTGTCTTCTAGGCTTTGCGTCCGTCGATCTAAAACAGATTCCTTTTGATCTATTCTTTGACGTTCGCGAGTCAACTCTTGTCTCTTTTCTCGGACATCGCGTTCGAGCTCAAGTTTGGTCTTGTGGACTTCTTCTTTCGTTGAAAGGAGAATCTCGCGCTTTCTATCCTCACCTTTTTTGATGGCTTCACCGATGAGATTGACAGCTTCTTCTTCTGTCTTTTTCTTTGATTCTAGTAATTCGCGGCTTTTCCTGCTAAACCCTTTATGATAAAACAGCGCTGTCAGGACAAGTCCAATGATGGCGCCGGCAAGTATACCGATAACCAAATATAGCCATTCGATGGTAATCACCTCCATATTTAATTTTCAAGTTTCGAAAACAATTAAGTTTTGGCAGGCATCAACCACTAGGCGAGATCATGAGATCTCGCCCGATGGTTTAACCTAAATTTAGTCTATGTTTGATTGGTAGAATTGTCAATTAAAATCGTCGTTTATCTTAAAGACGCGCGTAAACACTCATTTCAATTTCTTTTATCATCATTTCAGCATCTTCTAAGAGCGCCACACAAATACGCTCTGCTTTTTCTGCAAAGTCGCGATCTTCAACTCCCGGGATATTGATGCGAACATTCATGACGGCTGATTTTAAGGCGGCATGCGCTAAATAGGCCGAGACGCCGGCGTCAGATATACAATTTTTATGTCCGTAACGCGTAATCGTTCCGAGATGTTGTAATACTTCCATCGATTTTGTCGCCGTCTCAAGCGGTGCTTGAGTGGCGACGATTGTCGCGTCTGCCATGGCTTTACTGCGGACGGCTTTCTCTTCATATGTCGATTTTGGAAGAGAAAGCGCATCCATAAACGTGTTAAACGCTTGAATATCTTTATCGATTAAATCGGTCAGATCTTCTTGAAGCTGTACAAGCGCTTTGTAATCAGAGAGAACGGCGGCTTTCGTTGTTTCATCATTTTGTTGGAATGACTTCTTTGTATGTGTCAAGTTATACACCATTTGTCCGAGCGCGGCACCAAGCGCGCCAACAAGCGAAGCGACGCTACCACCGCCGGGTGTCGGGCTATCTGAAGCCGCATAACCGATGTACTCTGTAATTGGTAAATGTTTAAACTCTTTCATCATGATCCTCCTGAATCAGTTTAATATTATTCATGTATTTACTTTATCATGTTTCACACATGTCTAAAGACTCTTCCGTCACGCTCATTGAGCATTGAAACACGGATTGATCTAAACAGCTTTATTACGACACGACCATTCCGTCTATTTTTGTAAAGCTCTAGATATCGCTCCGGTGGCAATAAGATCCGCGATCTTTTTGATATCATCCGATGGTGGACGGTCTTCTGTTAACATCGGTATCGTTTGGCGGATGAGATCGTAAAGTCGTTGTGTCCCTGCACCTAAGTCACGTTTCTCTTGCAAATCGATCGCTTGAGCCGCGCACATCAATTCAATGGCAATAACTTGTCGCGTATTCTCGACAATCGTTCTTACTTTTCTCGCAGCGAAGGCGCCCATACTCACATGATCTTCTTTGTTCGCTGAAGATGGAATAGAATCGACACTGGCAGGGTGAGCCAACACCTTATTCTCTGACACAAGAGAAGCAGCCACATACTGCGGAATCATAAATCCCGATTGGACGCCACCCTCCTCGACTAAAAACGCTGGTAGTCCGGATAACTGTGGGTTAACGAGTCTTTCCGTTCGGCGTTCACTGATATTGGCGAGTTCTGCCACAGCAATTCCAAGAAAATCGAGAGCTAAGGCGAGCGGTTGACCGTGAAAATTACCGCCTGAGATCACTTCTCCCGTCTCAGTGAATACGAGCGGATTGTCTGTTACAGCGTTTGCTTCAGATGACAACGCCTCACGAACATAACGCATGGCATCATAAGACGCGCCATGGACTTGAGGGACACAACGGAGTGTGTACGCGTCTTGCACGTCTTCTTTTCGCGTATCGGCATAAGCTGAACCTTCAAGAAGGCGAAGCATCGTTGAGGCGACCACCTTCTGCCCTTCTTTTTTGCGCAATTTGTGTATTCGCTCATCGTAGGCATTTCTAAACCCGTGCAATGCCTCAAATGTCAAAGCGGCCGCTCCATTCGCGGCTGTCAAAATATCTTCAGCCTCAAGGAATGCTAATGACCCGACACCAAGCATAACGGCCGTCCCGTTAATCAGCGCCAAACCATCTTTTCCACACAGACGAACCGGTTGCAAACCTCGGCAAGCGAGAGCTTCAGCACCGCTCATCTCAACTCCACCGACATATGCGCGCCCTTCACCCACTAATACAAGCGACATATGTGCCAGATTGGCAAGATCACCGGAAGCGCCAAGCGAACCTTGTTCAGGGATCACAGGCGTGATATTTTCGTTAATGAGCGAGACGAGCAAATCAGTGATCTCAGGATTTATACCTGAATATCCAACACAAAGCGCGTTCAGTCGCAATAACATAATCGCTCGCACTGTCTTTTCATCAAACGGTTTACCCGTTCCCGACGCATGGCTACGAATTAAATTAAGTTGTAGTCTGTAATTCTGGTCATCTGATAGATGAACGCGGCTGAACTCACCAAAGCCGGTCGAAATGCCGTATGTTGGCTTGCCACTTTTCAATATTTTTCCAACGAGTGCGTAGGAATCATTCATTCTTTTCCTCGCATCGTCAGCGATAGCAATTTGGCGTCTATGCACGGCGACTTCACGAATGTTCTC
>CAZBOM010000041.1:8353-9892 GCA_964493375.1 uncultured Mageeibacillus sp.
AGTGTCAATGCTTCGCCATTTAGAATAAGTGTCTCCGAATATTTACTACTCCCCATTTTCTCTCAACAACCTAGGCGGTTGCTCCCCCCCTCAAACTTTCATGTTTATCCTTCACGCATTTCATCATAGTATTTTAACGATAGAGAATCAATTTGTTTATGGATCAGCATCGATCAATTGGATGGCTAGTACGCGCGAGGCTTCGTCATTAGGTTTTCCGGTTAGCAAACGAGCAATCTCCGAGACGCGTTCATCCCCATTAATGCGGTGAACAGACGTCCTCGTACGACCGTCTTCGACCTGTTTGCCTATTAACAAATGTTGATCAGCCATGGCAGCAATTTGAGCGCTGTGCGTCACGCAAATGACTTGACAATGCTCAGAAATCGCTTTCAGTTTGCGAGCGATCATGGTCGTCGTTTGACCGCTAATCCCTGTGTCAATCTCATCAAAGATCAAGGTTGACACATTATCTAGAGAGGCGAGCACTGTTTTTATAGCGAGCAAAACGCGAGAAGCTTCACCGCCTGATACGATTGAAATGAGAGGCATGGAAGGCTCTCCCGGATTAGGCGCGATCATAAAGGAAACTGAATGCGGATCAACCGGTATTTGAGAATCATTGAGTTCGTGCTTATCAATGGAAACACTAAAGAATGCATTTTTCATGTTCAGGTCAGCGAGCTCATCATTGATGCGATCGGCAATTGACAGAGCGGCTTTCGCTCTCAACTTATATAATCGCTCAGCGACACGATGGATGGATGAGATAAGATCGTGTTTCTTTTCAGTCAAGCGAGAAAGTTCTTCCTCCGTCTCTTCGAGGCGAGCGAGTTCGGCTCTCGCTTTTTTTCCATACGCGATGACAGATTCGAGATCATCGCCATACTTCTCCTGTAACCGACGAAGCAGTATCAGGCGTTCATTCAAACGCTCTAACTCATCAGGCTGATGACCGAGTTTATCGTAGACTCTTTCTATATCAAAGATAACTTCCGATAGATCAGCACGAATCGATTCAAGGCGTTCCAGAATATCTTGTATCCGCGAACTATATTTTGCCGCCGATTCGAGATTGGAAATCGCGCGGCCCATCCTAGATTGAATGGAATAATCATCATCGCCCGAAAATTCATCCATGGCTTGCCCTAAGAAAGTCGCAATCTCTCTTACAGCCGACAAGGTGCGAATATTTTTCAAGAGCTGTTGCTCTTCATCCGCTAAAATGTGCGATGTCTCAATTTCATCAACTTGGAAAGCGAGAATACTGCGACGTCGTTCTCTCGTTTCGGGGTCTAAAAACAATTCCGTAAGTCGTTGATCGACTTCTTTTATTTCACTGAATAATGATGTGTATTCTGCCAGCGTACTTAGGAGACATTCACCACCGAAAGCATCTAGAAGCAAGCGATGCGTTGATTCTCTGAATATCGACTGCTGATCATTTTGACTGTGAATCGCGATTAAGGGCTCCGTGATTTCACGCAACTCTGTGACGGTCACGAGTCGCCCGTTTAATTTGGCGTAGCTTCGATTGTT
>CAZBOM010000041.1:9902-12106 GCA_964493375.1 uncultured Mageeibacillus sp.
AGCTCATCACTACCGGACTGTCTCTTCACTTCAAATAGCACAGAGACGGTAGCTTCTTCAGCACCTGACCGGAGCATCGAACGATCACTCCGACCGCCAGCCGCAAAATCAAGTGCGTCGACCACAATCGACTTCCCGGCTCCCGTCTCACCAGACAGCGCCGTAAAACCCGCGCTAAAACTTAGACCTGAATGCTCCACCAGCGCAAAATTATCAATCTCGACGCGATGAATCATACAGTGCTCTGAATTATCCCTCTAATGTGTCGACAATGTCTGTTTTTGATAGTGTGATAAGCTTCATTCTGAGCTTCTCAGCCGTATCGTTATCTCGTGTCGCCACAAATATCGTATCGTCACCCGCGAGCGTTCCCATAATTTCGTCAAGGTACATAGAATCGAGAGCAGACGCAGCACCTTGTGCCATACCGGGAAGCGTTTTCATGATAATGAAAGCGTTCGATCTGTTCACAGAGATGACGGCTTCGGAAAAGACGCGTTCCATTCGTCCGGCGGCGACTTCACCACTGTGGCTAAGTGTGACATATTTTTGAGTTTCTTCACCTGTCATCACTTTAACGATACCGAGTTCTTTAATATCACGTGATACGGTCGCCTGTGTCACATCCATGCCCGTTGCCAATAGCGCGCTTACGAGATCTGCCTGAGTCTCAATGTTTTGCTCACTGACAATTCGAAGTATTCGAGATTGACGTTGTTTCTTTGGTGCTTTCTTCATCGGCTTAGCCCCCTTTTTTGGATTTTTGTAGGAAGTGTCTTAAAAAAATCTTCATCCCACAAACGTATGTATTGAACTTTTCGATCGGAAACACTGACGGTGACTCTTGAACCTGTCGTCATTTCATGCCCGACTCGCCCGTCGACAGACAAGCTCGCACCACCTTGATTTGAAATCAAACGTAAGGTTATTTCCGAATGAACGCCTGTTATATAGGATCTGTTTTGAAGTGTGTGAGGACAAATTGGTGTGATGAGAATCACTTCGGCCGTCGGGTGAATAATAGGACCGCCTGCTGATAAGGAATAAGCCGTTGACCCCGTCGGCGTCGAAATAATCACGCCATCGCCCGGAAGATCTTCAACGCGTTCACCATCGATCTCCAACCCGACATTGATCGATTTCACAATATTCCCACGTGCTAGCACAACATCATTGAGTGCTTCCTCAAAAACGATCCTGTGGCCGCCCGTATCATAGCATGATGATGCGAGAAGCGCTCTTTCCTCAATCGTAAACTGACCGGCTATGAGAAGTCTCGTCGCTTTTTCCATGCGGTCAACATCAATTTCATGAAGAAAACCAACACTACCTAGATTAACCCCTGTCTTCGGCAGATTTTTCGCACTTTCATGATGGGCGGCAGAAAGAAATGTTCCGTCGCCACCGAGACAGATCAGTAAATCACATGTTTCATAAGAGTCACGAATAAGGCTGTCGACCATGAGTTCAGGAGCAATGCCGTCTTCAAGGATAGGTGTCGCGCCACCTTGAGTAATATACGAAATCAACCGGCGTGTCACGACGAACCCTGGATCTCTGTCAATATTTGGATAGAGGGCAATACGCACACTAACAACCTTTCGTTCTATTCAATTAACGAACTAAATAGTACCGGTTTCTCTATTATACTGCTCATACGCTCCAACAGACCTAAAGCGTCAAGGCCTTCATCTCGGCGAAGTTCTGCTCTCGTCCCTTGCCCGGCCGTTGTGTTGCGTATCCCTGCAAAATCTGCATAAACGCCTGCGTTTAATCTCAATGCCTCAGATACAATCATTGCGCCAAAGCCTGTGAGTTCACAGCCTTCTTCGACAACGAGTAATCTTCCTGTCTTATGTATAGATTCTAACATAATGTCATAATCAAAAGGAAATGCGCATATACATGAAAATAAATCAATTGATAGATTTTTGTTTTGGCTCATCAATATTTTCACGGCTTTTTCAGTCTCTTCTAATGTCGTACCGAGCGCGATCACCGTCAAGTCTTCACCTTCACTTAATCTGCGAAGCGTGAACAAACGACTTATCGCATCATGCGCGAGATCTAAATCGGGTGGAAGCAAATTTCTTGTATTCGCGACATCGTGAGGATAGCGAATTAGAAGCGGTCCATCGTGGCGACGTGATAAATGGAGTATGGCCTTTAAATCAGACGCCGTCGCCGGTGAAAATATCGTTAGG
>CAZBOM010000042.1:0-11901 GCA_964493375.1 uncultured Mageeibacillus sp.
GCCTGTGCAGCGACAAATGTTGCCGGCGATGGCCTCTCTGATTTCTTGTCTCGTCGCGTGCGGATTTTTCTTCAGAAGCGCGTACGCGCTGAGGACGAATCCAGGTGTGCAAAAACCGCATTGGACGGCGTCACCTTCGACAAAACAGTCTTGGATGACACGACCGATCTCGTCATCACTCATGCCCTCGATCGTTAATATCTCGGCATCCTGCATTTGTCCCGCAAGCACGAGACAACTTGTGATCGGTTCGCCATTCAAAATGATGGTGCAAGCGCCGCATTCTCCGACGCCACACCCTTCTTTCGTCCCGGTCAGACCTAGATCGTTGCGAATGATATCGAGCATGCGGGCACGTGGATCGGCCAGAATCGAGTGGCTTTTACCATTGATCGAAAAATTGAGTATGATGTTAGGCATTCTCGTGACCTCCGAGTAATTCATTCAAGATTCGTTCGCAAAGACGCTTGCAGACAGGTTGTTTGTATTTTGTCGACGCGCGAATACTTGCGATTTCCGGGATTTTATTCGATAGCGCCACGGCGACCGCCTCAATATCTTCTTTGCTCGGACGCTTCCCGACAAGCAGAGGAGCGATGTCGGGAAACGTCATCGGGCGAGGAAATGTAGCACCCATTGTCATATCGAATCGTGTGACAACACCTTGCGCATCCATTTGAAGTAAGGTGGCAATCGTCATACGCGAGATGGAAAGAGCTTTGCGACGACCAACTTTTGTGTAGTTGTATTTGACATCTGAAGCTTGTTTCGGAACTAAGACGGCCACGATGAGCTCGCGGTCGGTAAGATTCGTGCGATATGGCCGCTCAAAAATGTCGATCAGCGGGACAACGCGCTCTTCACCGTCTTTGCGGATTAATAGCTTTGCCTTTAAAACGGCAAGTGCCGCCAATGTGTCGGCCGCCGGCGAGGCATTCGCTAAATTGCCGCCGATCGTCGCGTGGTTGCGGATCTGCGGTGAACCCACCGAAAGTGACGCTTCCGCCAAAATAGGGGCGAATGTCTTAACAAGAGGAGAGTCCGCGATATCGGCATGTGTCGCACATGCGCCGATGACAAGTTCGCCATCGGTTTCATCTATCTGACGTAAACTTTCGATGCCGAAAATATCGACGATTGTATGATCTTTGTAGCGGTCATCTTGACGCGCGCGGACGAGAATATCGCTTCCGCCCGCGAGCAGGGTGATCGGGCCCTCTGTTTCGCGAAAAGCTTTGTCGAGCGCTTCAATCGATTCAACGCGTGTGTATTGGTGAAACTTCATCATGGTCATACCCCCCACAGTTCTTCGGCCGCTTCGTGGACGCGATCGAGATCAAAAGGCAATTCGCGGATCATCCCAGGTTTCCCGAGCGCCATGTTGACGGCACAAGTCAATGCGCCGACGCCCGGTTCTGTCGCAGGTTCGCCAATGGAGCGCCCGCCGAAAGCACTTCTCGGGTCAGGGTGTTCGTCGAGAATCGGGACGTTAATATCGGGGACATCGAGTACGGTCGGCAGCAGATAATCCTCAAAATTGTGATTCTTCAGTGCCGCCGTCTCTTTGTTGTGACCGAGGTCCTCAATAAGCGCCATGCCTTGGGCCATCGCTAAACCGCCGTATATCTGTCCTTTGACGAAAACGGGGTTAATCGCGCGACCCATGTCGTGGCATCCGACCATTTTGATCACTTCAACGGAACCGACATCGAGGTCGATCTCAACCTCCGCCGCATGACATGAATACGTGTAAGTGTAGAACGGTTCGCCGTAACCCTCTTCTTCATTCCAATCGGTGATCGGGACGCTGTATGTGCCCGTCGCCATAGGCGTCAAGTTATGCCCGTAACAAATCTTGACAACTTCAGGGAAAGTCAGCTCTTTGCCATCGAAGCGAACGCAATCGTGATCAAAAATGACTTCGCCTATGTCGTCGCCAAACTCGCGATGCAAACCTTCAACGAGAATAGAACGAACGCGTTGGCAAGCGTCGTAAATGGCGCCTCCACCGAGCATCGTGCCGCGAGACGCAATACACGCGCCGGTGATCGGCGAGCGAGAGGTATCGGTCTCTCCCATGGTGACGCGTTCGACGGGGACGCCCATGCCTTCCGCGACCATCTGCATCTGACAGGTGCGAAGTCCCTGACCGATTTCGACGAGGCCGATGTTGGCGTGGACGTTGGCATCCGGCATGACTTCGATTAACACGCGAGAACAATCGAAACCGTTCCCGTCCGCTCCGATACTGGCACCACGCATGCTCGTCGCAATGCCGACACCGCGTCGAATGCGCCGATTCGGATCTTTATTCTCTTCTTTATATTGTTTGAATTTGCGGTCGAAATCGATTTCCGCCGCTGCCTTTTCCATGACAGAGAGAATGCTGACTTCATGGAAATCGAGCAAGTGCCCCGTCGGACTGACATCGCCATTGCGGAGCAGGTTCTTCCTTCTGAATTCGGTCGGCGTCATGCCGAGCTTGTCGGCGAGTTCATCAATTGTGTTCTCGAGCGCGAAAATAGCCTGTGGTGTTCCGAATCCTCGCATCGACCCTGTGTGGTTGTTGTTTGTCAGAACGGCAATCGCCGTGTAATCGACGTGGTCGAGACGATAAGGTCCGGGGCCGAGTGTGGCCGTCTTGTAGGCGACGGGAGGAGACATGTTTGTGTAGGCGCCGGCATCGGAAATGGAGTACACGCGCATCGACTTTAAAACACCGTCTTTCGTCGCCCCCAGTTCAATTTCAAATTCGATCGGGTGGCGTTTGTAGCTTTCTTTAATCGACTCTTCTCTCGTCAATGTGTACTGCGCGGGGCGACACGTCTTGAGCGCGATAAGTCCCGCGCGAATCGACATCGCCTCGGCCGTTTCAATTTTGCCGCCGAATGATCCGCCGACTGTACTCGGTTTTAAAATGATCTGAGACATCGGAAGATTAAGTGTCCGATGAAGCGAAATGCGCGCATTATAGGGGGCTTGCAATGAACCGAGAATGGTGAGTTCACGCCGCATACAGCTCGGAATCGCCGTCACCGATTCAGGCTCAATGTACGCGTGTTCGACAAAACCGGTGTGGTAATGCGTCTTGACGACGACATCCGATTCTTGGAGCCCTTTCTCCGCGTCACCTTTCCGCGTGTGCACTTCACCGCAGATGTTGCGCGGGTATTCCTCGTTGATCACCGCTTCCGCTTCAAGCGCTTTGCGCGGTGAGCCCAGCACGGGCAGAGGCTCATAATCGGCCGTCACCTTCTCCGCCGCTCTATTGGCTTCCTCTTGCGTTTCGGCCGCGACGACGGCGATCACATCGCCGAAGTAGCGCACTTTGTCAAAGGCGATCGGGTATTGATCAATGAATAGCTCGCCGATCATTTTCTCGCCGGGGATATCTTTCCCCGTGACAATGCAAACAACGCCCGGCATTTTCTCCGCTTCTTCCGTGTGAACGGCGAGGAGTTTTGCGTGAGCGTATTGGCTGTAGACGCCTTTGCAGTAGAGGAGATTGGGCAAGCGGACATCCGCTCCGAATTGCGCTCGTCCCATCACTTTGGCACGGGCGTCAATTCTCTCAACTTTTTTTCCAATTGTGTGAGTTTTCATTGGTCGCTCCTAAGAAAATTGAACTGGAGCATAGCTCGTGAAACAATTGTAACTAATTACATCACCACTGTCCATTGTTAAAAAACTACCGAATTCGCTTGTTTGAGCATGTAAATAATCGAATCGACAACAAAATGAAAGGCTGTAAAACGGCATAAACGGACGAAACGACCCAAAAGAGCCGTGCAAGTGCACAAAGACTTTTATTTATACAGTCATCGCGTCGATCACCACATGACCAAGGTTAATCGCTTCAATGGTGTTTGCCCGATATCGTCGAGAATAAATCTCAACGCCAGCCTAACTGGAGTAATTGATGTGGACAGCGCGCCACGCACAAACCGCAACCATCGCATCGATTCGGATCGATCGCGATCAAGCCGCGATCATCGAGAAAGACGGCGTCGCAAAGACAACATTGAGAACAGATCATGCACTCTGTTCTTCGGCAATTCTCGAGCGGTGAGGCGAACAGTGAGCGGGGGACGATGTCTTCGAAAGCGCGCAATGACGGGAGAGCGCTCCCGCGAATCGCTTCAATATCGTCGATGCCATGTTGTAAAAGCCAGTCATCGAGATTGTTTAATACCTCGGAGATGACGTCGTATCCGTGAATCTGAATCGCTGTCGCAAGCTGAACGGCCGTCGCGCCGAGCATAAGAAACTCGAGGACGTTGATATGATTGAGAACGCCGCCGGAACTTGCCACTTGCATTGGTGTGTACTGGTGCAAAGCCGCGGCGGTGGCGAGTGCGACGGGTCGGATGCGATCTCCCGTATAACCACCGTAAGCGGGCATGAGAGTTCTTCTGTTTTCAACATCGACTCCTTCTAAACCTTTGAGAGCGTCGATGGCGCTGACAGATCGAACACCGGCTTGCTCGAGCGCGAGCAAAAAATCAGGGGAGGTGGACGCTTCATAAGAAAGCTTCACCATGACGGGGATTTTGACAGCCTCGACCGCTGCTCGGAAATAAGAACTGATGTCAGGCGATAGCCTTGTCAATATTTGATTGCGCGTTCCAATAGGCGCGGAGATGCTTATCTCGATAGCGTCCGCACGCATTTGCTCGACTTTTTTTGAGAGATAGGCGATCTCGGACGCGGTGGCGCCCCAAATGCTACAGATGATCTTCGCGTCTTTACGATCGACCATGCGGAGTTCTTCTTCCCACTCCTCTAAATGCAAAGGCGAGTAGAGCATAATGTTGAAAAGCTGATCGTCTTGAGCAAATAGTCTCGGGCTGATGCGCGGTCTCGCCTCTAAAGAAATTGTTTCTGTTATGACAGCGGCCGCTCCGGCGTCGACACAACGCTGAATACCCTCGGCGTTTCCCGCCCAAGGACCGGCGGCCGTCATGATAACGTTTTTTAAGTTTAGCCCCATAAAGTCGGTCTGTTTGTTCATAAATACCCCTCAATCGAACAGTTCAAAAATATCCGTTGTGTTTCCACAGGACTCGCGTATTTTTAATTTAGGCTGAAGAATCATTTCGTGGACGACGCTTGTATCCTCATCGTCTTCTTCAATGCGATCGAGGAGTAGACGTGCGGCGGCCATGCCTAGCTTTGTCGCCGGCATGTCGATGCTGGTCACTGCCGGCGTGACAACACTGCAAACAGGCGAATCATTCATACTCGCCAAGGCGAGTTGCCCGGGTATACTGATGTTCATGTCGCGCGCCGCTTTCATCGCGCCGATCGCCTGCAAATCATTCGATGTGATGACGGCTTCGGGCAGTTCGTTCTTTTGAATCATTTTTTGTAACGCCAGATATCCACCGAACGTGGTGTCTTCGCTCTGATGAGGAAAAAATTGAGCGTACGGTGAGATGTCTCTCTTCGCGCGTTGGTATCCAGCCTCAATGTCGTCAAAAAGAGCGTCGCGGTTTTCATCGAAAAGGAATCCAATCGTTTTATGCCCCAGTTTGAATAGATGGCGAAAAAGACGATAGGCGGCCTCTTCATAATCGAGATAACAACAGAGGTGGCATATCCCTTTGGCGTTTTTCCCGACGTGAACGGTCGGCAGCTCGGAGGATTTGATCTCGGGGACGACCGTCGGATCCATTCTCGTCTCGACTTGGATGACCCCATCGACCTTTCTCGTTTTAAGCATCTTGAGAAAACTGTATTCCGCTTCCGCATCTCCGCGTGTCTGCCTGAAGATGACAGCATATCCCTTATTCCCTGCCACGGTTTCGATGCCTGAAATAATTCTCTGGTAAAGATCAGAATTGATGTTGGGTACTAACAAAGCAATCGTATCGGTCGTGCCTAGATTGAGCCCTCTCGCAAACCAATTCGGCGTGTAATTATGCTCTTCCATCACATTCAAGACGCGATCTTTTGTCTTCGCAAGCACGCGCTCAGGGTGATTGATAACTCGAGAAACTGTCGCAACAGAAACGCCTGCGAGTTCAGCAATTTTTCGAATGTTCAACGCGATCCCCCTTCTAAGTGTGAAACAAAGAACAAATTCAGTGATGTCCGTCAGCTTCTTCAGCTGTTGTTAATTATTATACCGTGTTTGTTCTAAATTCGTCAGGTAGTCCACCATGTGATCGGTCAAACGTATTGTTTGGCTCTATTTTAACGGGCTCAAATGAACGTCATTTTGTGTCTCATTGACAAATTGCCCAAATGGACCATTTTTCACATTGACAAGGATAAGTTCCATGAATTAAAGTGACATCATCTACCAATTGTAAATAGTTACATGAGTAGCTGAGGAGGTTGTATAAATGGTGCAAAACAAAGATCCAAAGGAGAAAAAGCAAGTAGTCGATCGCGACTTCTCGCTTGAAGCGGTGCCAAAAACTGCACGTAAAGGCTTTTGGTCCATGTTTGTGATCATGCTTGGCTTTACATTCTTTTCTGCCAGCATGAGTGTCGGGGCTAAAATGGCCAACGGACTCAATCTGAGTCAATTCATCTGGGCAATCTTAATCGGTGGTGCCATCCTCGGCGCCTATACCGGCGTGCTTGCCTATATTGAAGTAAAACGGGCATGAGTCTCGACTTGCTCGCACACCGTTCATTCGGCACATTCGGTTCATTCCTGCCGTCGGCTCTCATTACATTTACCCAGATCGGGTGGTTTGGAGTCGGTGTCGCGATGTTCGCGATTCCAGCCGCCGAGTTGATAAAAATACCGGCATGGGTTCTCGTCGTCATCGCCGGAGCGTGTATGACGGGATCTGCGTATTTTGGCATCAAGGGATTGGAGATCGTCAGTTTCATCTCAGTTCCGCTGATTGCAATCCTGGGTACGTATTCTATGATCACCGCCGCCAATGCCGGTGGAGGGCTTGTCGCGATCTTTGAGAAATCGACGGGTTCTCTCTCACTATTTGCCGCTGTCGGCATGGTCATCGGATCGTTTGTCTCGGGAGGTACGGCGACGCCCAACTTCGTTCGATTCGCAAAGAACAATAAGATTGCTGTCATCACGACGGTCGTTGCGTTCTTCCTCGGAAACACCTTGATGTTCTCATTTGGTGCTGTCGGTGGTGCTTTCACCGGTCAGGATGACATCTTCTATGTCATGATCGCTCAAAGCCTCGCGATCCCGGCTCTTCTCGTGTTGGGCGCGAACATCTGGACAACGAATGACAATGCTCTGTATACGTCAGGACTGGGGCTTTCCAATATCACGAAGATTAGAAAACGTCCCATGGTCCTCGTCGCCGGCGTCATCGGCACAGCCGCTGCCATCTGGCTGTACAACAACTTTGTCAGCTGGCTCGCATTCTTGAACGCGACACTCCCGCCAATCGGAGCGATCATCACGCCAGATTACTTCTTGAGACCGGCAGCCTATGAGGAAGTAAAAGCCGAGGGGCTTCGCAAAGTCAATATCTTCGCGATTGCCGGTGTGGTCGCCGGTGCTCTCGCCGGTAACTTTATCAATTGGGGTATCAGAGCCATTAATGCGATGGTCATCGCCTGCATTATTTACTACGTGGGAACGAAACTGTTCTACAAAGATAAATAATGTTCGCGCGATTGTGCCCAATTAAGTCTTTTCCTTCTTAGGGAATCTACCATACGATAGAAAAGCCTCCCTGTTTCATTGAGACAGAGAGGCTTTTCTGTTGACTTATCTGAAAGTGATTGTCAAATAATTTCGCTTGACGAGAAAGCTGTTCGTTAAATCTTTTTCCTGAGGATGGTGTGGTTGAGTAAACCGTCCACGTAATACTCGTCCGAGTACATGATGATTTCTTGGTTTCCGTTATAAGCCACCTCATCAAAATGGAGCATAAGCGTCCCGACGGGGATACAAAGCAACCGGCTCATTTCGGCATCGGCGATATACGGTGTAATTTCTGTCAAATCAATGTCAATCGCTGTCTTGCAGAATTTTTCAATGAAACAGAAAATAGGCGGTTTTAAATCTTCAAATGTGTAGCTGTCGTCGACAATGCGCGCGAATGGAATATAGTCATTACAATAGATAGCTGGTTGACCATTTGCCGTGACTACTCGCTCAACAGAAAGGACGGGGTCACTTGGAGAAATTTGAAGTTTTGTCGCCACTTTTTCGTTACCTGTCACGGTTGAAGCGCGGGATTGGATAATTCCCGGTTCGTATCCGGCTTGTTTCAGAACATCAAGAAACTCAATTTCGATATCGATTTTCGTATCAATATCAAGGATATGTCGATTAATGATAGTGCCAACGCGACGACGTCTCGTGATAAACCCGCATTGTTCTAGGATTGCCAAGCCATCACGTAACTGTGTGCGGCTGATGCCAAGTTCTGCGGAAAGTAATGTTTCAGGAGGCAATTTCTCGCATTCTTTGTAGCGGCCATAGCGAATATCATGCAAGAGGTCATGCCATATAGTTGTTACGGTTGTCACAGGACTAATCTCTACTAACGCGTCTCTCTTTTGGGTTGTCATGGTATTTTTGCTCCAAGTCTATTGAGCGTGCTATTAGATTTCTCTTCTAGCAAGTGCTTCTCTCGTTAATCAGGGGTTAACGAGAGAAGCGATATCCTTAACCGAGTTTTCGCTCAACCGCATCGAGCTGCTCGAACAGTTCTTGTGGCATTTTAGGTCCGTAACCCTCGAAGTGGTTGCGGATTGCCTCAAGCTCAAGGAGCCATTCATCGCGATCAACGGTTGTGAGTGCTTTTAGATCTTCTTCCGGCAGGTCAAGTCCTTCGAGATAAAGATCCTCGACATTTGGCAGATGCCCGATGGCCGTTTCGTTCGCTCCGACCTTGCCATCGCAACGTTCCACAACCCATTTCAGGACGCGACTGTTTTCGCCGAAGCCCGGCCACAGGAAATGGCCATCCTCCCCTTTTCTGAACCAGTTGACGGCGAAGATTTTCGGCAGTTTATCCGGATCGCCTTTTCGACCGATCTCAAGCCAATGGTTGAGGTAATCGCCGACATGGTAACCGATGAAAGGTAACATGGCGAAGGGATCGCGGCGCACTTGGCCGATTTTATCGGAGATAACGGCGGCTGTAATCTCGGAGCCCATGACAGCGCCGAGGAAGACACCATGCTCCCAGCTGAGACTTTGATAGACGAGCGGGATGGTCGAAGGACGACGTCCGCCGACGAGAATCGCGTCGATGGGAACACCGGCGGGATCATCCCAATTAGGGGCGATTGAAGGGCAATTGATGGCCGGTGCCGTAAAGCGAGCATTTGGATGAGCGGCCTTCTCGTTCGACTCGGGACTCCAATCGTTGGCATGCCAATCGATGAGGTGTTCCGGCGCGGGATCATCGATGCCTTCCCACCATACATCGCCATCATCAGTCAGCGCGACATTTGTGAAAATAGTATTCTTCTTAATCGATTCCATCGCGTTCGGGTTCGATTTATACGATGTTCCGGGCGCGACACCGAAGAATCCTGCTTCGGGGTTGATGGCGTATAGGCGTCCGTCTTCTCCGAAACGCATCCACGCGATATCATCGCCGACCGTCTCAACCGTCCAACCGGGGACTGTCGGTTGCAGCATCGCGAGGTTTGTCTTGCCACAGGCGGAGGGAAAAGCGCCACAGACATAGTAGACTTTCCCTTCGGGCGAGGTCAGCTTGAGAATCAGCATATGTTCGGCCAACCAGCCTTCGTCGCGAGCGAGCGCCGAAGCAATGCGAAGCGCAAAGCACTTTTTCCCGAGAAGAGCGTTACCGCCATATCCCGAGCCGTATGACCAGATTTCACGCGTTTCCGGGAAGTGACTAATGTACTTCTTATCCATCGGGGCGCATGGCCAAGCGACATCTTGCTCGCCGGGCATGAGTGGTGCGCCGACGGAGTGGAGGCACGGAACAAATTCGCCGTCTTCACCGAGAAGATCGAGCACTTCTTTGCCCATGCGTGTCATGATTCTCATATTTGTCACGACATACGAGCTATCCGTCAACTCGATGCCGATCTTGGCGGCGGGAGAGCCGAGAGGTCCCATGCTAAACGGAATGACATACATCGTACGACCTCGCATAGCGCCGCGATAAAGTTCACGCATTGTCTCGCGCAATTCCTTCGGATCGATCCAGTTGTTTGTCGGTCCGGCATCATCTTCTTTTACGGAGGCGATAAAGGTCCTTCCTTCGACACGTGCCACATCAGACGGGTCGCTTCGGAACAAATAGCAACCTGGACGTTTCTCCTGATTCAATCTGACCGCCGCACCACGCTCTACATTTTCTTCTAAAAGTCGGTCATTCTCTTCTTGCGAACCGTCGCACCAATAAATAGAATCCGGCTCGAGCAGTGTCGCCATCTCATCGACCCATTCCAATAGTTTCTTATGCTTTACCATAAAGTACCCCTTTTTTATTTATGCGAACCATGTCGCTTCAGACAAGAGTTATGTGAAACGCTTTGTCTTGACCCTGATGTTTCAGTCTGTTTTGTGTTCGCGATTCTCCTTAATCCCAGTTTATCATGCATTGTCGAGAGAGAAACTATGACAAACATGCCCCACATTGCCCACGAATGGATTTTTGTTTGGACAAATTAGAGACCATTTTAATGGGTGCTGAGCATATCGCAGATAAGTCGAACTAAAACGGACGACAACGGATGCCTTCGTATCATGCTTTGAGTCGTCACGAAAATGAGGGCGCTTCTTAAGTTGAAGTCGATGAATTATTATGACAAATTTTTCGCGGATATTGATTTTTTATAAGCATAAATGCAATGAGTGTTATATAATATCGATATAAATCAAGGCTTTGTGGATCATTCTGAGCAGGGTGTGGGTTCCAGTTCCCATGGGCACGAGTCTCTTCCACTTGATAGAGCAACTTACCCACAATGGCTGTTCGATGTTAGTCGGTCCTTGTTTCTGATCGGGCGACTTATCTCAATTGTTTTATCATTTCATCGTGCAGTCATGGCTGTCTGTAGGAGATAAGAACATGAAAATCCTAAGAGTTAC
Source organism: uncultured Mageeibacillus sp. (assembly GCA_964493375.1). Classification (GTDB taxonomy): domain Bacteria; phylum Bacillota; class Clostridia; order Saccharofermentanales; family DTU023; genus UBA4923. The sequence goes on from CAZBOM010000042.1 coordinate 11,024, forward strand.
GCTAAAGCCCATTGCCTTTATACTTATCGTGACAATCCTTTGCATGATCGCGCTAACCTTTAACAGACATCACGTTGCTGCTGATACTTGGAGCGTCGGTATGTTCGCTCCATCGCATGATTTTGTCATTGGCCGTGGCGTTCAAAAATTTCTCAAAGGGATAAAAGCTTAAGAGCCGCCTCTGCATGTCATTGAAACAGTTGTGGCGAAGCTCTATTGGTCTGAAGACCCAAAAGCGCCAAAAAAAGAACAGAAAGACGGTGTCATTTTAAATCGCTATTACACTTTAACCATAGAAATGGTCGTGAAAAAATTTGAAAATGTGCCGAATGATACTGAGTCATTGTTCACTTTTGAATTCCCTGCAAAACCGTTTCACCAAACGGACATGGATACCGATTATTTCCGTTACGTAAAAGGTGTATTCGTAGCCGATATGACCGGTTATCGCATTGTTCAATTTAACGTCAATGGCGGTTCACCGAATCTGTCATTACAAGCTATCAAAACAGGTGGGAAATTTAAGGTTCCAAAGGCGCCGACAAAATCAGGTTATACGTTTGACGGGTGGTGGACCGATGTCGCTACCGGAAGCGTCAAGTTTGATTTCAATAAACCTGTCCATGAAGATGTCAATCTCATTGCAAAGTGGGTTGCGATTCCACCTGCGACGACCACGACGACGACCACGACCACAACGACTACAACGACTACCACAACTACCACAACGACAACAACCCCTGTACCACCAACAACACCTGAAATTACCACGATCATGACAGAACCACCGACAACACCTGAAGTGACCACCACGCTGACCGAGCCCCTGACAACAACTGAAGTGATCACCACACTGACTGATACCCCATCAACGACTG
>CAZBOM010000043.1:0-9191 GCA_964493375.1 uncultured Mageeibacillus sp.
CGAGGTTCCAAGCGAGAGCGAAACGGATGCGACTGAGGCGATGGCAGGGAGTGAGAAAAGTGATTCAAAAGTTAATGTCACTTTGATCGTCACAGGCTCAAAGATAATTGAGAAAAAAGAAGATCATGCGACAGCGCACGAAGAGTGGTTGAAAGAAACACTCGCCGTCGACAAAGACATGACAGCGACTCAATTGACTAAACTCGTTCTCGACAAAGGCACGAGCGAAAGATCGGTGACTATCTTTGAAGGCGGTTCATGGGGAGCATTTATGTCAGCCATTACTGTCGCCGGCAAAACAAACACCGGAGGTGTCACAAATGGCGATGCCTCGTATTGGAGTTTGCTTGTGAACGGCAACATGTCGATGGTCGGTATGGATGAAGTCAAAGTTTCTGAAGGTGATGTGATTGAGTGGAAGTTTGTCAATGATCCACTCTTCCCTCGTGATGTCCGCCAAGAGACAGCCGACCCGGCACTTGACTTAAAGGCGACACCTGATTATTGGGTGGCATACTCATCCGGCAGTAGACACAATGCTTTCAAATTAGTCGATGGCACGATAGATTCGACATTTGAACTTGTGTGGAACAAAACATTCGGCAAACAGAACTCATGGGGCTTTTATGATTCGCGTTCAGATTTCCTAGTCATTGGCGGAAAACTTTATTTTGCTTACGGAAACAAGCTCGTTTGTGTCGATGACAAGGGAGAAACCGTCGGCGAAGAATCACTGAGAGCGGGAATCGGATTCTTCGGTCGTCTCGCTTACGATTATGGTCTCGTTCTCGTGACGCTGGAAGGCGGCGCTGTCCAAGCTATCGACGCAAAAACCATGAAAACGAAATGGGTAGCCGAGTCACAAGATAAATTTATTCTTTGGAAACAAGATGATACGGGGAACTTTGTTAGTTCCGATTATCCCGTACAAAGTCTCTCAACGCTTCTCATCGCAGATAAAGTGGCCTATGTAGCGACAACAGCCGTTGACCAAGGCGCGACGCCGGGAGGCACCTTGCGTGCCATCGATATGGCGACCGGAAAGACACTCTGGTCGAAAGTTAATAGCGCGGCGGGATACTATTGGAGCGGTCCGATCAAAATCGGGAAATGGGTTATCATCGGAGGTGATGACGGCAAAATATCAGCTTTTGATACGACGGCTATGGGTGAGAGTAAAGATGAGAATAGCATGTCAATTAAGAACGGGATCCGATCGACACTCGTTCATGCTGATAACAAAATCTATTTCACCACGGTTAACGGATCATTCCATGAAATTGAGTTTAATGAATCAACAGGGCAATTTAGCAAGCTGAGAAGTGTCAGTTTTGGTACATCATCGACAACAACTCCGACGATTTACGGCGGGAAAGCATACGTCGGTGGGGCGACAAAACAAGGTTGGCCGGCTGAAGGTGTTTTTGCCGTGATCGATATCGCGAAAATGACTGTCTTATCTAAATTCGATATTGAAGGCGATATGAAGGCGGCACCTCTCGTTCTTGTCGACGAAACCGGCAACCCCAAAGTCTTTTTTACAACGAATGCGAATCCCGGCTCTCTCTTCCTCTTCGACGGGGAAAAGATAAGTGAAGCCTATCAGCCTTCTAAAGAGATGCAGAATTTCTCCACATCGAGCCCTGTGACGGATGGTAAAGGAACCATCTATTTAACAAATGATAGTGGTCATGTATTCGCTGTACGTATGAGTATTAAAAAAGCGGTACCCACCACAACACCGGTTTCTAAACCGAAAGTTCCGGTGGCTCCTCCTACAGGAGAAACCATGGCGCCGCTCTTGGTGGGCGTGTTGCTACTCTCGATCGCGAGCATTGCGTTCATAGGATCGAAAAAAACAAAAAAAGAATCTTACTAGTTTAGAAGGGAAGTAGCAACGGTTGGGTAAATCAACGTCTAAAAGTGATAAACAGCACAGAGTCGCTTCGATACAATGGGTCGCTTTGCTTTTCGCATTCATACTTATGCTTGGATGCATCGCGTGCCAAGGCACTCAGCTGAGTCATGAATCTGAACCGGATGGCTCCGCGCCATCCGGTTCTTCCCAACTGCCCTATACTGAAAAGTCAAATGATAGTCATTCGATCTCGCATTCTTATGGAGTGACGGATACGAGTGACGTTCCGCCATCTGTTTCGACTTATACGTCTGAGGTGCAGACATCTTCTCATTCGACAAGATTGTCTACCGACGAATCAAGCAAAAGTGTTAATGGAAATTCGTCCAAACAGACGTCGACTACCACGAGACCTTTAACGTCCATTGCAAATACTCAAACGAAGTCGACGACAACGAAAGCATCCACGACAAAGACAACAAAGGCAACGACGACAACCACCACCTCAACAAAGGCAACGACGTCCGTCTCGAATTATATAACCGTCAAAGTATGGGTCGAGTGTCGAAATGCCGTCGATTACGCTGGTTTAAGTGATTTCATTGAACGTATGATTAGCGAAAAACGTTGTGATGAAAATGGCAATATGTACCGAAAGAGTTTGCAACTCCCTCGAGAAGCAACTGCCTTTGATGCTTTGATCGCATCGGGGCTTGACGTGAATTATTCGACATCGACAGTGTTCGGCTCTAAATACGTCAGAGCAATTAATACGCTCAATGAAAAGATGGCAGGAGGCCGAAGTGGATGGATATACATGGTCAATGGCGCTATCGCCAATCAATCGGCTGATCAATGGATTTTAAAAGATGGCGACACGTTACACTGGGGATATACGATTGTCGAAGGAGATGTCAATTGACGGTCATCTGTACGTGTTGCTTCGATCATGTAGAGGAGCTTATGCCATCGTATCATGATGCGTCACATTGTTTATCTATCATTGAGATGAACGGTAGGAATGGTTGATTGAATGGCATTAAAAAGGTATCATCCCACCCTTGTATTTCTTTTCTTTATCGGCGTGCTCGTACTGACCATGCTGAAAAACCACCCGGCTATCGCACTGGTTTCTTTCACTTTTGCGTTGCTTCTTCGTTTTAGGGTGGCTGGAGTGAAGAAGACTTTACGGTCATTACTCTTTTTTATCCCGATGATCGCGGTGATCGCTTTATTCAATTTCTTTTTTAATAGCAATGGTATAACGGAACTGTTCACGATCGGTCATCGTACGTTTATGTTGGAGCCGATGCTCTTTGGTCTCGTCTCAGGGCTGATACTTGTATCTGTCATGATGTGGTTTTTTAGTTACAGTGATCTAATGGATAACGGACGTTTTCTCGCCATGCTCGGGAAACGGCTGCCTGTTATCAGTATGATGATCTCGATGATTTTCCGCTATATCCCTGATACAATCGAACATGGTCGTGAAATTGATATGAGTCAAAAAGCACTGATGGGCGCAGATGATGGTAGCCGAAAGGCTAAGATTCAAAGAGCGATTCGTTTGACATCTGTCTTGATGGCATGGAGTATGGAGAATGCGATCGAGACAGCTGATTCGATGAAAGCGAAGGGATACCAAGCCGGTCTTCGCAAACCTTACGCTCGGGTGCGTTGGACGAGTCGCGATGTATTGCCGCTGATTTGTCTTTTGCTTATGATCAGTTTGGTCGTCGCTTGTATCATCCTAGGTGCCGCGGCTTTTTTGTTTTATCCTGATTGGTATATTCCGTCGCGTGCTCTAAAAGGTGGTTTACTCTACTACTTGATTGGCGCGTTCAGTTTGCTCTCTGCATTTCCTTTGATTCTTGATTTAATTGATTTTGTGAGAGATAAGATGACCCAAGCGCGACAAAATGCCGGAAAATATATTGATCCTTTTGTGATGGCGATGTTGCCGGATGGTATTCATCATGACGAATGATTACCTAGAAAAAGATCAAAGAGATTGGGTGAAAAAATGAATGTGACAGTCAATAATGCTTTCATGAATCAAATTGAAGTAGATAATTTTAGTTTTTCCTATCCCGGAACTGATTTGAAAGCTGTCGACTCAGTGTCTTTTAAGATCGACCAAGGATCATTCCTTGTCGTGGCCGGACCAAGTGGTAGTGGCAAGACAACGCTGCTTCGCTGTCTCAAACCGGAGTTAGCGCCATTCGGAGAAGCAAATGGAACGATCAATTGGATGGGGACGAAACTTGATGAAATGTCTTCGCTCCAATCTGTCCACGATATTGCTTTTGTTATGCAAAACCCCGCGAACCAAATAGTGATGGATGTTGTTTGGCATGAGCTCGCCTTTGGGTTGGAAAACATGGGTTTGCCGGCTGATGTGATCGAACGCCGTATTGCTGAGACGGCGCATTTCTTCGGTATTGCGCATTGGATTCACCGAAAGATAAGTGAGCTTTCCGGAGGAGAGAAACAGATTCTGAATCTGGCCTCTTCTCTCATCTTGCAACCGCGCACACTTATCCTAGACGAGCCGACGGCTCAACTTGATCCGATCGCTATAAAACATTTTCTCAATATGCTTCAACGCATTCATCAAGAAATCGGAACGACCATCATTCTTTCGGAACATAGGATGGCCGATGTGTTGCCGATGGCGAGCGATGTGTTGTTTCTTGAGAATGGGCGTGTTTCATTTCACGGTTCACCGCGCGCTTTTGGCCACTATCTGTTAAATCACGATGCTCCTTTTAAACTCTCTTTGCCCGTGGCAACTCGCATCCCTTGGGAGTTGAGAAAATTGTTGATAGGAAACAACAAAAAGGAAAAAGATCAAGTTGGAGATGAGCTTGCGCTGTCCATTGATGAAGCTAGAAGTCAAGTGGTGGAAATCCTAGGAGAAAATCAAAGACGAGATATCGATCTTTCTGATCGATCGCATCCGGTTGGTGAGGTGAAAAGCTCAAGCATAAAAACAACAGAAAAAAACGTTAAGGCGACTGGCGTGGATTACCCTATCTTGACGGGAGATCGACTGTGGTTTCGCTATAAGAGCGAGCTCCCTTTTGTGCTCGAAGAGACTTCACTCAAAATAAGGAAAGGTACCATACACGCTCTCGTTGGAGGAAATGGAAGCGGCAAAAGCACGCTGCTGTATCTTTTGGCCGGCGTCTTAAAACCGCAGCGCGGCTCGATCAAGCGATCATCTCAAACAAAGTTGAGTTTGCTGACGCAAAACCCTCAAGCTATTTACTCGTGTGATACGCTATTGGACGATTTGTTGGAGCATCAAAAACTAGGTCATTATGATGAAAATGATGTGTTGGAGATGTCTGATCGGCTTGGTATTCGATCATTACTGAAGCGACACCCTTATGATCTAAGTGGAGGTGAAATGCAAAAGGGAGCGCTCGCGAAAATTCTTCTTTTGCGCCCCCATGTGCTTTTATTAGATGAGCCTGTGAAAGGTCTCGATGCCGTCAGTAAATCTGCCATAGCCGATATATTTCGAGATCTCCATCACCATGGAACGACCATACTTCTTGTGACGCATGATCTTGAATTTAGCGCCGAGATTGCCGATGAGTGTTCTCTCATTTTTGATGGGAGGATCGTCGCATCGGGCGAGACAAAACCCTTCTTCACCGGCAACGCTTTCTATACAACGGAGGCATACCGAGTGACGCGTCAGATTATGATGCCCATGGTGACGATGCAAGACTTTGATGTCATCGAACGACATGAAAAAGGATACTAGAGAATCAATACGACCATGAATGAATCTGTAAAACACCGAATCAATGTGGGCAAAATAATTGAAGTGGTTGTTTTGATCACGTTGCCCTTGTCTTTATTTGTTTTGGCATATTTTAAAATTCAGCAAGCGGCGCTTTTGTCGATGTTAGTTGCGATTCTGGCCAGTGTTCCTTTCTTTATCAATTTTGAGAGATCTCGCCCTAAACCGAGAGATATTCTCCCTATTGTAGTGATGGCGGCTTTGGCGACGGCGGGACGTCTTATCTTCGGTCCTATTCCGCATTTCAAACCTGTCTCCGCTATCGTGATCGTCACGGGGATCACCTTTGGTCGGCGAAGCGGATATGTAGCCGGCGCGTTGACGGCGCTTGCGTCGAATATGTTTATAGGGCAGGGACCTTGGACTCCGTGGCAGATGTTCAGCTGGGGACTCACGGGCTATCTTGCCGGTGTCTTAGAAGATCGCGGCTGGTTTAAACACCGCTGGTTTGTCTATGCATACGGATTTTTTTCAGGTGTTATCTTCGGACTTATCATGGATTCATGGCATATCGTCGGGTTTGTTTCACCGTTGACGCTGGAAAGCGCTTTGGTCGCCTATGGCGCCGGCTTTTTCTTCAATATAACGCATTCGTTTGCGACCGTTTTATTTCTCGTCCCTATTCTTAACCCGTGGACGAAAAAGCTTACCCGTGTGAAACGAAAATTCGGCCTAAAAGATCAAGCGGGATATTAACATTCGCGCTGTCAGTCGCTCCTTTGTGTTGACTTTTCCCTTACTAACTACTATTATCAATACATAAGTAAATACGCTGTTTGGTCAAGGGAAACAGGTTTGAAGCCTGTGCGGTACCGCCGCTGTAGATGAGTGTTCATTCTAGATGTGAATCAGCCACTGAGAAATTGGGAAGGCAGAATGAACGGGAACAATCGTTTCATCTCATGAGCCAGAAGACCTGCCGACAGTTAGAGAAGTAACGATGCAACGGTATATTGCTCGTTAGAATTTATTAATGCGCATGCAGTGAATACGGACCGCATGTTCCGTCTATCAGACGGGATATGTGGTTTTTTGTTGGAACTATTTTGTAATAAGCGAAGGTTATTTGATTGGAGGTGTGACAGAGAGGAACAATAAATCGTTAAACAATCGATTGCTCATCCTATTCTCCGGTCATTTCCTTAATTGTTGGATCGATGGCTTACAAAGGAAAGCAATTGAATGATGTGACAGAACCGGATGCTTCTCCAACATCCGGTTCTTCTCATCTCTCTACATTGTCATTTTTCACTAAAAAAATCTGAGATTAAGCTATATTATTCGATTTGTTACGATTATCCGTATAAAGTGCTTTTTTTGAGGCTAAAGCAGGTCGTTCCGTTTCCTGTATACAGTCCTGTATGTTACTATTTGAAGACAGAGAATAAATAGAAACGACTATTGTTCATGGGAGGAAAAAAATGAAAAAAACACCTTTGTATCAGCGTCACGTCGATCTTGGCGCTCGTATGGTAGAGTACGCGGGCTGGAATATGCCCGTTCAATATGCCGGCATCCGTGAGGAAGTCTTGGCAGTCCGCAATAAAGTCGGTATGTTCGATGTCTCGCACATGGGGGAAGTCAGAGTGAGCGGAAAAGGCGCCGGAGAATTTCTCGATTGGTTGCTGACACGTCGCGTCACCGGCAAAAAACCTGATCAGATCACTTATGCGATTCTCTGCGATGCCGACGGTGGCACGGTCGATGATCTTCTCGTTTACTCAATGGGTGAAGAAGATTATCTGCTCGTTGTGAACGCAGCGAATAAAGACAAAGATGTCGTCCATCTCAATGAGAGCTTGCCTGTTTATCAAAAAACATATCCTGACCGCGATGCCAAAGATATTAAGATTGTTGACGAATCAGATCTCTATGGGCAGATCGCAGTTCAAGGTCCCGACAGCCTTGATGTCCTGTTGAGTCTTTCTGAAAAGCTCGGTCTTACAGAAGAGCAACGTGAGCAACTGGCCGGCCTCAAGCGTTTCCGTGAAATGTGGATTCCCATTGACGGCGAAGAGCGTGAAATGATTCTCTCGCGCACGGGATACACCGGTGAAAATGGATACGAGCTCTACATCCCGATCAACAAAACAGCCCACTACTGGGACATCTTTGTCGAAGCGGGCATTGAGCCTTGCGGACTCGGTTCACGCGACTCACTTCGTCTCGAAGCCGGTATGCCTCTTTATGGTCATGAGATGTCACCGACCATCAGCCCTCTCGAGGGTGGCATGGGGTTCTTTGTTGACTTGGACCATGAGTTCCAAGGCAGCGTGATGAAGGACAAGGTCACTCGTCGTCAATTGGCGCTCGTCAGCGACACGAAAGCTATTCCGCGCGAAGGCTATGAAGTTTATTACAACGGCGAGAAAATTGGAGTCATTTCTTCCGGAACATTCTCGCCTGCACTCGAAAAAGGTATCGCGTTCGCGCTCGTCGATGTTGATACACCTGAAGTCGAGGCGGTTGAGGTGCTCGTCCGCAAGAATATGCAGCCGTTCACAGTCGTCAAGCCTCCGTTTGTTGGCTAATTGAATTATGGTAATCCACCGGCGGTGATTGATCACGCAAGTGATCAACCTGCCGGCAGAAACAGATACGGGGAACGACATCTTATCTGTCGTACCACGAAACAGACCGGTTAATACTTCGAAGTAACTAACCGGCGATCACAATCTTAAACAGAAACAGGAAGGAAGTCAGAACATGAAATTTTCTAAAACACACGAATGGGTCAAAGTTGAAGGCAATATCGCGACCATCGGTCTAACCGATTTTGCTCAGGATCAACTAGGTGAGATCGTTTATGCAGAAGCTGAGCCGGTCGGGACAGTCGTCGAAATCGAAGGCATCATCGGCACAGTAGAATCAGTTAAAGCCGCATCCGACCTCTATGCGCCTATCAGCGGTGAAGTGGTTGAAGCGAACGAAGAGATTGAAGATGCTCCGGAGATGATCAACGAAGCACCATGGGACGCTTGGTTTGTGAAGCTTGAAATTGCGAACCCCGCGGAACTCGATGAATTACTAGACGAGGACGCCTATAAAGCATTCTGCGAGGAGGAACAAGCATGATCGGCTATCTCCCGATGTGCCGTGAAGAACGCCGCCAGATGCTGGCATCAGTCGGAGTCGATCTCGACAAGCTGTTCGATATGATTCCTGACTGTGACAGCTGTAAGGTGGAAGACTACAAGGCACTTTCTGCAGACGGCATGAAAGAGATGGAGGTTGTCGAGCACATTAAGGCTTTGGCAGATAAAAACTTGAACACGGAGCGCTATGACAGCTATCTCGGTGCGGGGTTTTATGATCACTACCAACCGGCCGCCGTTCACCACCTCATCAATAGAGCGGAGTTCTTGACATCGTACACACCATACCAGGCTGAGATTTCACAAGGAACGCTGCAAGCGTACTTCGAGTGGCAAAGTTACATCACACGACTGACAGGACTCCCTGTCGCCAACGCATCGCTCTACGATGCTGCGTCGGGAGCCGCCGAGGCCATGCTTCTCG
>CAZBOM010000043.1:9201-11896 GCA_964493375.1 uncultured Mageeibacillus sp.
AAACGTCGTTATAAAGTTTTCGCATCAGCAGGGTTACACCCTGAATCGCTCGAGACGATCGAGACATACTGCCATGCGGCAGACATTGAAGTCGTCATTGGCGAGCTCGATGAAAACGGACAACAGACAGTTTATCCCGAAGGGAAAAATGAATTCGCGTGCTTCATGATCCAGAGCCCGAACTATTTCGGTATCGTGGAAGATCTCGATCTCTTAGTCGAGAAAGCACATGGAGCCGGAGCGTTGGCCGCCGTTTCCGCTGATCCTATCAGCTTGGCGATGCTCAAACGCCCCGGTGACGCCGGTGTTGATATCGCAATCGGTGAAGCGCAATCACTCGGACTTCCGACATCATACGGCGGTCCCGGTGTCGGTTATATGGCCGTCACGGATAAATTGATGCGCAAAATGCCCGGCAGAATTTGCGGGCAAACAGTCGACCGCGATGGCAAAGTTTCTTATGTGTTGACGATTCAAGCTCGTGAACAACATATCCGCCGCGAACGCGCGACATCGAATATCTGCACATCGCAAGCGTTGATGGCGACAGCCGCCACCATCTGGTTGGCGTTACAAGGCGCCTCGGGATTACAAGACGTCGCGGAGCAATCAGCGGCAAAAGCGATTTATCTTGAGAAGAAGTTGACCGAAAAGGGTCACTTCAAACGTGTCTACGGCAAACCCTACTTCCGTGAGTTCTTGATCGAAGCGAAGGAAGGCGTTGACCTCGAGAAATTGAATAAGGCTCTGCTCGATGAACACATCATCGGCGGTCTTATTGTCGAAGGCAATAAACTTCTGATCGCTGTGACAGAGAAAAAGACGAAAGAGCAGCTCGACCGCTTCGCGGAGGCCATGATTCGTCTTTGTGATGCACAGGGAGGGAAATAATCATGTCTAGATATAAAGATACACCACTTATTTTTGAACTTGCGACATGTCATGAAGGTAGCCGATATATCCGTCCGCTAGACGTGCCGAAGCCTGACTTCGCGGAATGGTTCGGCGGCGACTATCGCGCGGAAAAACCGAACATTCCTGATGTCGATGAGATTTCAGTCGTTCGTCACTTCACGAATCTGTCTGCGAAGAACTACCACGTCGAAGTCGGAATGTATCCGCTCGGCTCATGCACGATGAAATACAATCCGAAGGTCAATGAGGATATGGCCGCTTTGACAGGTTTCGCAGCGACCCACCCCATGCAACCGGATGAGACGGTGCAAGGTAACCTTGAAATGCTCTATAACCTCGAGCAGATGCTGAACGATGTGACGGGAATGGACGCCTTTACATTCCAACCGGCTGCCGGTGCTCACGGTGAGCTCGCCGGTATCTTGTTGATCAAGGCATACCACGAGGATCGCGGCGACACGAAGCGCGACACGATCATTATCCCGGATGCCGCTCACGGCACGAACCCCGCGACAGCGGCGATGGCCGGTTACAAAGTTCGTGAAATCAAGTCAAACGAGAACGGTACCATTGATATGGAATCGTTTGAAGCGGCTCTCGGCGATGATGTCGCCGGCTTAATGCTGACGAACCCGAACACACTCGGTCTCTACGATGGAAACATCGAGAAGATTACGAGAATGGTTCACGAATGCGGCGGACTCTGCTACTACGATGGTGCAAACATTAACGCTATCCTGATGCATGCTCGTCCCGGTGACATGGGCTTTGACTGTGTCCACATGAACGTACACAAGAGCTTCTCAACACCTCACGGTGGTGGCGGTCCGGGCGCAGGTCCTGTCGGCTGCAATACGCTCTTAGAGCCCTATCTGCCGAGACCTGTCGTCAGGAAAAAAGAAGACCAATACTATCTCGATTATGACCGCCCGAAATCATTCGGAATGGTGCGTTCCTTTATCGGATCATTTGGTGTTCTCGTTCGCACCTATGCGTACATCTTGTCGAATGGTGCGGAAGGTCTGTACCAAGTTGCGGAAGGAGCCGTTGCCAATTCCACGTACATTCGTGAGAAATTGAAGGGCTACTACCGCATCCCGTATGACACACCGTCCATGCACGAATTTGTCATGACGGGTGAATGGCAAAAGGAAGAAAGCGGTTGCAATACGCTCGACATCGTCAAGCGTCTGATCGACTACGGATTCCACCCGCCGACAATTTACTTCCCGATGGTTGTTCATGAAGCGATCATGATTGAGCCGACGGAAACGGAAACATGGCGTGATCTCGACGCACTCGCCGACGCGTTCATCAAGATCGCTGAAGAAGCGAAAGAAGATCCGGAAATTCTCAAAGGCGCTCCGCGCTTCACACCGATCGCAAGACCGGACGAAACAGCGGCCGCGAGAGATCCAATCCTCGCAGGCTAACGCGACGAGAGAATAGCCTTCGCGCATTTGCCTGCCTATAGGCAAATGGCAAAAGTAATTCAGACAGCCGGAGCCAAGCTCCGGCTGTTTTCAGCTGTTTTGGGTGCTGTTTTAATTGCTGGTCGGAATACCGGCCATTGTCTGAGCAGTAATCGTTGTACTGAGCCGGTATTTTGTCCGCACCCCTGGCACACAACTCAGAATTCTAGCCATGTCTGGTCAGTGATCGAAGTTATCTGCCAGATTTTTGTCTGCCCCCTGGCAATATTACTCGGAATACTGGCCAGCCCGTGAGTTGCGGTCAATATTTCAACTTGTACAAATGCTTTTTTGGATAAGTGGGAATT
>CAZBOM010000044.1:0-519 GCA_964493375.1 uncultured Mageeibacillus sp.
AAACGATTTATATCGAGACCACGTCGACGCGATATTTTGCCAAAACGAAGACATATTTTACTCCGTGTTCAAAGGTTGCACTTTGATCGCTTCTTGCATCATTGAGTCAAAATCTCTCACATCCATCTTAGAGAGAACACTGTTGAACTCGTCGACAAGCTTTTTATTGCCTTTCTTAACTGAAATACCGATATTGATATCTCCTTCCGTGACAGCAAAATTGTCATCGGTGCTCGTGAAATCTAAAATTTTCATTGATGGATAGACAAGAACGGCAGCTTGCGCAGTAGGTAGATCACAGACGACATAATCAACTACACCGGATTCGAGCGCTAAAAGCATGGTTGGCGCTGATTCTTGAGCGGCTAAAACATTCGCATTCTCAATCTGCGGTAAGCATACTTCGTACCAAATCGTCCCCTGTTGTGACGTACAAGTCCCACCGGCGAGATCTTTTACACCTTGAGCGGAAGCATAGGCACTATCACCTTTCACCAAGGTTACAATCGACGCGTAATA
>CAZBOM010000044.1:529-9477 GCA_964493375.1 uncultured Mageeibacillus sp.
CGTAATAATAAGGAACTGTAAAATCAACTTTCTCTAGGCGGTCTGGCTTAATCGATTGTCCCGCGATGACGGCATCGACATCACCCGATTGAACAGCCGGAATCAGAGAATCCCAGTCGAGCTTGACAATCTCCAGTTCGTATCCGAGCTCTTTTGTCAGATGCTTCGCAATCATAACATCGTAGCCGTATGCGTAGCCGACTCCACCCGAAATAGGCACAGCGCCATTCGCGTCGCTCTCCTGCGTCCAATTGTATGGAGCATAACCGCACTCCATCGCGATGCGAAGCTTTTTACTCGCCTTAGAACAACCACCGACGGTGATAAGCATAAACATCAGAGCGAGCAAAATCGACACAAACGTCAGCCACGGATAAACATTTTTTTTCATCATTACTTCCTTCCTCCAAAACAAATGGACTTTGTCACTCGGACAAAGCCCAAACACATCAGAAAATAATGATGAACTAGCGCTCCACCGAAGTGACAGTTTGCAACATCTTTTGCTACAACCCAGCATCCTTCACACAGGCATATTCCGGATGCTTCGGCGTAGACTCCTTTCGCTTGCAATCGCTGCTCTGGCGTATACCGCAAAGTACTGATAGCCTACGCGCCTCTATTATTATAAGATTCTATCGCATAAATATACTATTGTCAAGCCTGCTTTGATAATGTCGTGAATATACACCATTTAATGAGAAAAACGCTTGAATACCAAGGTGAAAGAGACAGTGAACCGATTCTCTCCGAATATGAGGTCAGCGAACTGTCTCATGGTCGAGCGAGAGTCATTTACACCACATTTGGGACTTGACTAAAATATATTTGGGGGTACGGACAAAAAGTCCATTGCCCGAAATATAGTGTCTTTTCTTAATAAATAGTTAGAAGCCAATTTTTTCAATATCTAGAAAATTTAATTGCCAGAATTGAAGGTTTAACATCTTGATTTTTCAATAAAAAAGACAAATTGACTTGTATCGACAGATTGCGTCAGCTTCAGACATCTTCTGTACCACCTGCTATTTGATAACATCCCGCTAAAACAACGTAGATACTATTGATGTAAAAGTGAATCGTTAAATGAAATGGAGTGTTCAAATGGTAAGAAAACATGCTTGGCAAATTCTAACCTTCTCACTTTGCGCTTTCATAGCATTTGGCATGAAGTCATGTTCGACGACTGAGCATCATACGGGTGAGATTTTATCAGATTCGACTATCACAGGACTGTCATCGACATCCATACACGAATCAGAGAACAAGAAAGTTTATCGTTCAACAAAAACAACAAGTAAACATAAGACATCTACCATCTCATCCACAAGCCAAATCATCACGTCAACGATAACCATTTCAAACACCACAGAGAGAACAAACACGACGAGAACGACAAAGGCGACAACACCAATTTCAAAATTGACAACTAGCGTAACAACAACGCCAAAGACAACAATCCTGAAAGCGAAGACGACAACAATCAAAGCGAAATTGACTGAAATGACGACAAGCGAAGACAGAGCTTTGTCGAGCACGACAGCTGACGATGGTACGCTTGGCAGGTATCTAAGTCTCAAACATAAAGACATTTTTCTTAAGATGGTTAATGACTTAAGAAAAGAGCACGAGCAGCAAATGATAGCGCGATACGGAGAAGGCTATGAGCTTCCGCCGTATCGTTACAGCGAATCACTCCAAGAGTACGCCAATAAGCGCGCATACCAACTAAGTTATTCCTTCAGTCATGTTATTCCAGACACGGGACAATACCCCGATTATGCAGAAAACATCAACTGGCAAGTCAAAGAAAATGCGAAAGCGATTTTCACAGGGTGGAAAAATTCTCCTGTCCACTATGCCAACATGTGTAGTGAAATGTCTAATGGAATGGCGTTAGGAGTATACAAAGCCCCAAATGGTCGGATCTACTGGGCTCTAGTTTTTGATCACCGATAGAGACGTCGAATAACAATGGCAATCGATCACATAGTCGATTGGTTTAGATAATCGATAAAGACATCAAACAAGAATGGCTATCGATCGCAAACTCGATTGGTTTAGATCACCGATAAAGACGTCGAACAACCATGGTATCGATCACATAGTCGATTGGTTTAAGTAATCGATAAAGACATCAAACAAGAATGGCTATCGATCACATAGTCGATTGGTTTAGATCACCGATAAAGACGTTGAACAACCATGGTATCGATCGAGAAGTCGACTCGTTTTGATTAAAGACGGTGATGTCGAATAAAAATGACTATCGATGGTGAAGTTAAGTAACTTTTATCATCGATAGTCATATTAGAGTACTTATCAGTGCGATCGCTTTGGAAATTCCTAAGCTCTCACCCCTCTTTTCTTCCGATGATAAACCTTTTTGAATAGTTCACCGGCGAAGAATGGGAGGAGGATCAAGGCGAGCAAGATTCCCCAGTCGCGCAGTACTAATGGTGTCGTTTTGAAGTACACATCAATGAATGGCACATAGACGACGAACAATGTCATAACGGTGGAGAGCAATACAGCCTTGTTAAGCGTCGCGTTCGAGAAAAAGCCTTGTTTAAATACAGAGAGATATTCAGAACGACTTGAGAAGACACGCAGAATCTCAGCGAGAATCAATCCGACGAATGCGTATGTTCTAGCCCCCCATGATGGCGCGGTGTCTGCCAAAGGCATGAAAGAAAATGCCGAAACTGTCTGATCAAGCGCGATCTTTCCATTGACGATCAAGTTATCGGGATAGAAGAATCGTCCGATATTGAAGGCTGCGAATACAGTGATGAAGATGGCGATGGCTTGGACAACGATCGACCATGTCATGTGCTTGTCGAGAATCCGATCATCTTTTCGACGAGGCGGTCTCAACATGATCCCTTCCTCTGCCCGCTCACGTCCGAGAGCGAGCGCTGGAAAGCTATCCGTCACCAAGTTCAGCCAAAGCAGTTGCACGGGCAACAAGGGCGTGAATTTCGGCCCCATGATCATGCTCGTGATAAAGATGACGAGAATCTCACCGATGTTACACGATAGAAGAAATCCGACAACCTTGCGGATGTTTGCGTAGATAACACGACCTTCTTCGACGGCGCTTACGATTGTTCCAAAATTATCATCGGTAAGAATCATGTCCGCCGCGCCTTTGGCGACTTCTGTGCCCGTGATGCCCATCGCGACTCCGATGTCTGCACGCTTCAAGGCGGGGGCATCGTTGACACCGTCTCCTGTCATGGAGACAATGCGATCCGATCGCTTCAACGCTTCGACGATACGAACCTTGTGCTCCGGTGAAACACGGGCGTACACAGTGGTAGATTTCGCGGCTTCCGTCAGATCATCATCAGACATAGCTTCGAGTTCTTTTCCGGAAAGAACGAGATCGTCCGGCTCACGAAGTTGCAGATCATCAGCAATGGCCGCCGCCGTCGCTTGGTGATCGCCTGTGATCATAACGACGGAAATACCGGCTTCATGGCATGTCGCGATCGCATCTCGCGCTTCGGGCCTCGCGGGGTCAATCATCCCCATCAACCCGGCGAAAATCATGTCCGACTCAGCACCGGCAAATGTCTCATCATCGTGCGTGCGATACGCGAACCCAAGCACGCGGAGCGCTTGTTTCGCAAAGCCAATATTTTGCGCGAGGATGGCTTCGCGTCTTTCATCGTCGAGTTCGACAATCCCCTCAGATGTCAATTCTCGATCGCATCGTTCGAGCACACGGTCAGGCGCTCCTTTCGTCAGCGAATGAGGAACATTATTTTCAAGCAAGCATCCGACCGACATCATCTTTCGATCAGAATCAAAAGGCAATTCCCAGATGACGGGACATGATTCGCGCAAACCTGCGACGGAAATACCACCCTTTTCAGCAACCGTCAACATGGCTCCTTCGGTAGGATCTCCGATGAGCGCCGTCTCCCCGTCTTCATTTTTCGTGAGAACCGCATCGTTACAGAGAACACCTATTTCGAGAACGCGTTTGAGAACACTATGTGTATCGACATTTGTGATCTCTTCTCCCGCCTCAACAGTTGAAGTTGTGATTTCTGATCTCGCTTCAATAGCCGATGTCGTGATCTCACCTTCCGCTTCAACAGCCGAAATTGAAATCTCACCTTCCGGTGTATAACCGACTCCCGACACTTGAAAATGCTCATCACCTGTGTACAGGCGCGTCACCGTCATCTCATTTTGAGTCAATGTTCCTGTTTTATCGGAACAAATGGTGTCGACACTGCCGAGCGTTTCAACGGCAAGCAAGCGTTTGACGATGGCGTTTTCCTTCGCCATTCTATTCATACCAAGCGCGAGCAAAATAGTCACGACAGCCGGCAACCCCTCGGGAATAGCGGCGACAGCCAAGCTGATCGCTGTCATAAACAACGCGAACGGTTCGCCACCTTGCAACAAACCGACGCCAAAGATAATAGCGCAAATAACTAAGAATAAGATGCCGAGCAGCTTTCCGAGACGATTCAGATTTTGCTGAAGAGGTGTCACTTCAGTTTCGATACTCTTCAGCCGATCAGCGATCTTGCCGATCTCTGTTTTCGAAGCGGTCGACACGACGAGCCCTTCTCCGCGTCCGTAAGTAATTTCTGTTCCGCTGTAAAGCATGTTGAGACGATCACCGATTCCGGGGATTTCTTCATACATAGCCATCGCGTCTTTCGATACAGGCACTGATTCACCTGTCAACGCCGACTCGTTGGCTTGAAGGTTCACCGACATGATCAGGCGCAAATCGGCAGGGACAACATCGCCCGCTTCTAACTCTACGAGATCACCGGGAACTAGCTCGGCCGCCGGCACTTCCCTGATCTCACCTGAACGCTTAACACGCGCAAATGGCGCCGACATCTTTTTGAGAGCTTCAAGCGCTTTCTCCGCGCGGTTTTCTTGGATCGCGCCGAGCAAGGCATTGATGATAACGATCGCCAAAATGATGCTCGCGTCAAAAATCTCGTTCAATGCCGCAGAGATGATAGCCGCCGCGATCAAGATTAAGATGAGAAAATCCTTAAACTGATTCAGGAGTTTAATGATGAAGGGAGTGCTTTTCTCCCCTTCTAACTCATTGCGTCCAAAACGTTCGATTCTCGTCGTCGCTTCCGCTTCGGAAATACCCAGTGAAGCATCAGTTTCAAGCGTTTGCACAACACTTTCAATCGAGCGAACGGTCGCCTCTTCTCCCGTTAAAAAATTATCAGTCGTTGTATCAAGTTCAGCGACAGTATTTTTTTTCATGATGATTCCCCTACTAAAACAATATTATTAGTGATCGGACGATGTTTTCTTTGCGAGATTCTTTCTGCATGCACCGTGATCATCGGCTTATTCATTCGTGTCAATTTCGCGGGAAAAGGACTTGCAAAGCGCTTCCCCCCCCTTTTTTCAGTGATCGGACGATGTGTTTTTGCCGGAGTTATTCCCGTTCCTATCGTGCTGATCAGCTTGTTCGTTCGTGTCAGAGTGGCGGAAAAACCGATCGCGAAGCGCGATCTCTTCTTCCTCATCATCTTCATCTTCCGGCGGCATGACCTCTAAGCGAATACGCGAGATTCGCTTGTCTTCCATCTCGAGCACTTTAAACTTGAGATTTTCAAACGTCACTTCAGGTTGCGCTCCCGGTTCAGGAATATAGCCTAGTAGCGAGAGAACGAACCCCGCTATTGTATCAAAATCGTCGTCTTCTTTCAGCGCATCGAGTTCTGGGACATAGCGACCTGCTTCAGCCGGTGTCAAAAGCCCGCTGAAGACATAAGACCCGTCGGCATTGATGGTGACGCTTGTGACAGGCGCGTCATATTCATCCTCGATCTCCCCGACGATTTCTTCGAGCAAATCTTCCATGGAGACAATGCCTTCCGTCCCGCCATACTCGTCAACGACGACGGCGAGCGTCGTATGCTGTTGCTTCATCTCGCGGAAAAGGACGTCAACTTTTTTAACCTCCGGCACAAAAAACGCGGGGCGAAGAATATTTTGAAGATTAAAAGACTTCCCGCGTTGATTCTTTCCGACGCGGAGCAAATCTTTAACGGTCAAGATACCGACAATATCGTCAATGTCTTCATCATAAACAGGAAAGCGCGAAAAGCTCGCGTTCGCGGCAATGTCGACAGCTTCCTCATAAGAGGCGCTCAAAGGGACAGCCGTAATCGAAACGCGCGGAGTCATGATCTCCGAGACGTATTTGTCGTCAAACGCAAAAATATTGTTGATTAACGTCGCCTCGACCTCGTGAAGGTCACCGCAACCGGCACCGGCTTCGACAAGGATGCGAATCTCCTCCTCTGTGACGCGCGAAGACGTCTCTTTCGGGTCGATACCCATCAAACGCAACACAAGATTAGACGACCATTCGAGCAACTTTGTGAAGGGTCGAAACGCGACATCAAAGAAACGCAAGACACCTGATGCCGCCATCGCAAATTGTTCCGGTCGGCGCATCGCCAATCGCTTAGGAACTAGCTCTCCGAGCACAAGCGTGAAATACGAGAGAACGATCGTCAACAAGATGACCATCAACGTCCTAAGGGACGGATGTTTAAGAAGCGGATCGATCACAAGATAGAGCCTTCCCGCCAATTTGTCAGCCGCGAAAGCACTCGATAAGAACCCGGCCAGCGTAATCGCGACCTGAATCGTCGAGAGAAAACGGCTCTTGTTATCGACGAATCGGAGCAACCGCTTCGCCGAAGCGTGCCCCGCTTCAGCCATCTGTCGAATTTTATTATCATTCTGCGTGACAACGGCCATTTCTGCAGCCGCAAAAAAGCCGTTGATGAGAATGAGAAAGAAAATCAGGATAAAGTCGAACAAAAGCGAACCGTGTACAGTTCCTACGCTCACCTGTTCAGTTAAGATCGCCCTCCATAGAGGGCCGGTACAGCTACTGCCGTCCAATGAGAATTACCTCCAGCCATCCGATTACGGATACCAATCGCCCCTATTTTTAAGGATAATATAAGCAATTCCTCAAGGCGAAGCGATATTATGTTAGCAAAAAAGAGGCGTTAACGCAATGGAATAAATCGAGCGTCGATGAGGCGATACCGTGTATAGCCTTTGCTCTGATACGAGACGAATTGGCCGACGACCGTGATCTCCGCTCCAATCTCCGGATAATCGTCGGGATAGACATGGTTGCCCTCTAGGACAAATTCAATCCCTTCGGCGCAGCAAGCCGTCGCATCAGTAATAATACAAGCAAAAGCGAGCTTCGAAGCATCGGAACGCTCAAATTTCCCAGTATTCCAATGAAAAGCATTGAACCGTCCCGTCATCTTAATCGTTTTGCCGAGATATTCTTGCGTTTCAACGTAAAGGATATTGAAAACTTCGGCAAATAACATCGTGCCGCTCAGCGCGGTCAGATCGACATCAATATTGTCGTCAACCGCACCGAAAGACGTTGATGAGACAGGCTGTATAGGTTTAGTTACTTTAGGCAAGACTGTTTCCTTCGATGTATTTCGAGTCGTCAATATAGGAAGGTTTTTGTCGTGGCGATTACCGCAGGAAGAGATGCTCATCAGCAAAATTACAACAAATACTAAGCACAAGTTTCGTTTCATGTTTCACGCTCTCCTGCAAAAACGAATGTTGCTCGCCGCATAAAACGTTAGAAACGCCGCGATGTTAATCACAACAATGGTGGCCCCGACAGGGGTTCCCGCCAGAATTGAGATAACCATTCCGAGCATCGCGCAGAACACAGATAGAAGCGCGGAGCAAACGGTCACGGAGCGAAAAGTCTTGAACACCCGCATAGCCGATAGTGCAGGAAAAATGATCAACGCGGAGATCAGCAGCGATCCGACAAGATTCATCGCTAACACAATGACAACAGCGATGACAACAGCGATTAAGAGATTGTATAACTCGACTTTTGTTCCCACTGCTTTTGCAAAATTCTCATCGAAAGTCACGGCAAAGATTTTGTTGTAAAACACGATAAATACGACGACAACGACAATGGATAACGCGACACTAAGCCATACTTCGGTACGAGACAATGTCAGAATTGACGTAGATCCAAATAACGTCGTGCAAACATCGCCGGATAAATTCGATGATGTGGAAAACAAATTCATCAAGAGATACCCGATGGCCAGTGCCCCTACCGAGATCATCGCGATGGCGGCATCGCCCTTGATCTTTGTGTTCTGACCTGTTCGAAGAAGCAAAATCGCGCAAACCACGGTGATCGCCATCGTCAACGGCATATCGTTTGCCAAGTTCAACACGGCCGCAATGGCCATCGCGCCAAACGCCACATGTGATAAACCATCGCCAATAAATGAGAAGCGTTTTAACACCAATGTGACGCCGAGAAGCGACGAACATAAGGCGATCATGATGCCAACGACTAATGCATAGCGAACAAAAGGATACTGCCAATACAGTACTAACTTCTCAAAAACAGCGCTCATCGCAAATCACCCTCTTCCCATGAAGCAAGAGAATATCCTTGTGCGCTATCGAGATAGGCCTGCTTTGTTCCAAAGAAAACCGTCTTTCCGATGTGCAGGATATGGCTGGCGTATTTCACAGCGGCAGCTATATCGTGAGAGATCATTATCATGGTAATGCCGTCTTCGCCGTTTAGTTTTTTTATGAGGTGGTACATATCCACCGTCACTTTCGGATCAAGCCCCGCGACCGGTTCATCGAGCATTAACATCTTTTGCGTAGCGCAAAGGGCGCGAGCGAGCAAAACTCTCTGTTGCTGCCCGTCGGAAAGCTCGCGATAACAGCGACCGGAGAGTGATTCGATTTGCATTTTGCGCATGGCATCGCGGGCGAGCTTCTTTTCTTTTTTATTGTAAAAAGGTCGCCTTCCGCAACGCGCTTGACATCCGGAAAGTACAATCTCTTTGACAATCGCGGGGAAATCCTTTTGCACGACCGTTTGCTGAGGAAGGTAACCG
>CAZBOM010000044.1:9487-11307 GCA_964493375.1 uncultured Mageeibacillus sp.
AGGCATCAGCCCATCACCTGTCAATACCTTACCGCTGATCGGCGGAAGTAAGCCCAAGATTGTTTTCATCAAAGAACTTTTTCCTGAGCCGTTTTCTCCAACGATACAAAGATAGTCACCCGCAGAGACGGAAAAATTCAAATTGTGAACGATCGCCTTCGCGTCGTATCCGACAGATAAGTTTTGACAAGTGAGTTGAGCCATATGTGATCCTCTTAGTCCAGCGCTTCTTTCAGCATCGAGAGATTTTTCTCCATGACCGACAGATAGGTTACGCCTTTCTTGACATCATCGAGTGTCGTCGATTGCATCGAATCCATAGATAATATTTTTTGATTTTTTTCGGCCGTATTAGAAACAATCGTCTCCGCGATTTTGTGCTTTGCGCCTTCAATCGTCAGCACTGCAGGCAGTTTTAACTCATCCATTTTTTTGGAAAGAAAGGAGATTGTCTCGAAGCTCGCCTCAGTCTCGGCTGAACAACCCATGAAGGCGGCGTAATACTTCAGCCCGTAATCATCCAGAAGATATCGGAAGGGAAAACGATCGCCAAACAACACGGTTTTCCGAGCGGCCGCTCCAACTGTTTTCCCATATTTCTCGTCAAGCGCCGAGAGTTTTTCGAGATAGTCCTTGACGTTTTTCTCGTAAATGTCTTTGTTAGCTGGGTCGATCTCTCCCAACTTATTTCCAATGGCGGCACAAAGTACTTTGGCATTTTTTAATGAAAGCCAAACGTGTTCGTCCTTTTCATCCTCATGCCCATGCCCCATCAATTCCTCTAAAATCTCTTCCACTGAAAGCGCTTCCTTGACAAAGAAGGAATTCGTTTTCGATTCCATGAGCGCATCAAAACTCTCATTACCAAAGTAGAGATGGAAGTGTTCCGGCTTGCTCGGCTCATGCCCGTGGTCGTTGAACTGCACATAAGTAGGCGCCTCGGTGCTATCCGTCTTGAACTGGTAACGAACACCGCTGATCTTGCCCTCGCTGTTCGTTTTTATACTGAATCCGTCGTATTGATAGTCAGCGGAAGCTGTTTTTCCATCCTTGTAAGTGAACGTGATCTTGTTCCCTTCAATCAAAACCTTGTCGGCATCGGATGCCCATGATGCCTTATATTTTTCAAAATAAGTATCCTTCGTTGTTGTTTCATCGCCATCTTTTTCTGCCTTATGTTGGCAAAATGGTTCCAAATCGCCTTTCATCAAATAAGGATGCAAAGACTTCCACGCTCCGGCGAAATCTGAAAGCGAACGATCTTTAATTTTTTCCTCCGTGATTTCATCGTGTCCATGGTGATGTCCGTGACCATGGCCGTGACCGTGGTTGTGATCACCTTCCTGCATGCCCTCGACAGACTCTTCCGTCTTAACGGATTCACCCAACACATCGATGAGATTGATCACTTTCATTTTTTTGTTCGTGGCGTTTTTCAGGGCATCTTCGACCCAACCATCCGATTCCCCGCCGACATAGACAAACAGATCACAGTCAGAAATCTTGACGATATCGTCCGCCGTCGGTTGGTAGCTGTGAAGATCGACACCCTTGTCGAGCAACATCGTAACCTCAGCATTGTCCGCTTTCTCACCTAAAATCTCGTGCACCCAGTCGAATTCGGGGAATATGGTCGTCACGATTTTTAGTTTATTTGTCTTCTTCTGATCGTCGTCTTCAGGCTTGCCTTTCGAGTGGCAACCTGCCATCAAGCCTGCCACTAAAAGTAGGCAGAGCACCATGGTCATTATTTTTTTCATGGAATATTATCCTCCAGTGTATTTAAAAGAACTAAGTAAAATTAAAGATTAGCCAGGAAT
>CAZBOM010000044.1:11317-11830 GCA_964493375.1 uncultured Mageeibacillus sp.
ACCGCGTTTCTCCAGCTTCAAAAGAGAAGATCCGGAATAGACGACATGCAGCCGTAATCAGCATGAATCATGTCGATCTCATCCTTGACGGTTGTTCTTCTTTAAACTGAAAGCTTTACCTTGAGAGAAACTAAAGTGCAGTTGATATGAGGCTCTGAATTTCTTGAAAACGCAATGGTTAACGAAAATGAGATGACGGCGGCGATAGCCACCACGCCAAGTGCGATTGAGAGATTTCTCAATGTGTTTGCACACATATCAAGCTGATGACAGATGACACAGTGCTCACCGTCACAATCGTGCTCAGCTTCAACAGCCATATATATGGAAGAAAACAGCATCATCACGACGATTATCGCGACAAACAGAATTGTAAATAAACGAGTGTTCTTCGTCATCATATTGGCCTAACTCTACTAATGTGCTTTGTCATACTGTTTGCTTAACGCTACTAAATGTGCTTTGCCATACTGTTTGCTTAACGCTACTAAATTGCTTTGCCATACTGTTTGC
>CAZBOM010000045.1:0-11370 GCA_964493375.1 uncultured Mageeibacillus sp.
GAGTTATTTGAAGAGTGGTCTCAGGCCAATCCGGCGCAAGCAGATTTACTAAATCGCGCTTTGAACAGACAAGATCTGTCCATTAGCTTGGAGGAGATTGTTTCGCAACTTGATAAAGATGAAGCGACAAGAGCCTCTTCAGGTAAGATTCTTAACTATGTCGCCGAGAAGACGCCATTTTTATTCGGAGGTAGTGCCGATTTAGCGCCATCCAACAATACAGCGATCAAAGGGGGGAGTTCATTTTCCGCGGAAAACGCGAGTGGGCAAACGATTCATTTTGGCGTGCGTGAATTCGCAATGGCGGCGATGGCCAATGGCATCGCGCAACACGGAGGTTTGCGTCCGTATGTGGCGACATTCCTTGTATTCTCCGATTATTTAAAAGCAGCCATACGTCTTTCCTCACTCATGAAACAACCGGTGATCTATATATTTACACACGATAGCATCGGTGTGGGCGAGGATGGTCCAACGCATCAGCCGATTGAGCATCTGCTCATGCTTCGCTCTATTCCGGGGCTAACCGTCTATCGCCCGGCCGGTCGCTTTGAGACGGCGGCCGCGTGGTATATGGCTCTCATGAACGAAGGACCGTCGGCGCTTATCCTGTCGCGCCAGGGGATCCCTTCAGCGGAGACATCGGCGAGCGAGGCGTTGAGAGGCGCTTATGTTGTGCGCGATGGGGGCGATTCTCCCGATATTATCATGTTGGCATCCGGATCTGAATTGTCAATCGCGTTAGCCGCCTCTGACATGCTTGCAGAAGAAGGTATCCGAGCGAGAGTCGTCTCGTTTTTATCGATGGAAGTGTTTGAACAACAAGATCAAGCATACAAGGATACAGTCATACCGCCGACGCTTCGAAAACGCATGGCGATAGAAGCCGGAACGTCTCTGTCATGGTGCAAGTATACGGGGCTCGATGGAAAAATCGTGGGGATTGATCATTATGGAGCCTCTGCTCCCGGGGCCGTTCTTTTTGAGCAATTTGGCTTTACACCGACGCGCGTTGCCGAATGCGCAAGAGAACTGTTGAATGATTGATTCATGAGTGAAGAAGCCCATTTCTTGCGCGAAAGAAAAAGATAAAACTGATTCGGAAAAATATTAGAAAATCAAAAGGGGTGTCGTGACACCCCTTTTACGATGGAGCCGAAGGTGGGAATTGAACCCACGACCTATTCATTACGAGTGAATTGCTCTACCCCTGAGCCACTTCGGCGATCGTTAGCCATTCTACAAGGGGAAGTGACGAGATGTCAAGCCTAAAACAGCTCCTCACGATGAGGAGCTGCTTAAAGTGCTTATTGTTGATACTGATTATCACTGATTAGTCGAGATGCGGGATCTCATCGGGGACGAATTCACGTTTCCCATAATGGACATCGAGCATCATGATGCCGCTTGGCGCATCACCGGCTCTACCCCAGAGAACGACATTCTCTTCACCGTTCACTTCTTCCTCAACTTGTTCAAGGATGTACCAATCTAAGAATAGTCTGGCGGCACGGTCGCCGTCTTCTTCAGCAACCTTGGCCATATTGTCGATCCATGCGGTGATTTCTTTTTCGTGTGCAAGTCCTTCTTCAAAAACATTCAGAGGGCTTGTCCACTCTTTTTTAGGCGCTTCAATCGGCATCAGCTCAATGTCTTCGCCACGAAGCATCATGTATTTAACGAGACCTTGGGCGTGGACGAGTTCTTCTTGATATTGGACATACATCCAGTTCGCTGCGCCGGGAAGATCCTGTTGGTTAAGCCATTCACTCATCGAAAGATAGAGAAAGGCGGAATAATATTCGTGATTAATCTGCTCATTGAAGACTTTGTTCAGTCTTTTACTCATTTTCATAGTAGTATCTCCTTCATTATGGTCTGTCAGTCGTGTAAAAAGCGCTGTGTTGCAACTAATTACTTTTGTCTGGAATTATTATAAGAGCATAAGACGCTTATGACTGTGTCCCGTGTTACTTTGTAAACGTGTGGAGCGAGATGAACCACTTCCATCGATTCTGTTGATAAACAGTACCATCGCATGAAGCTCATCGATATTTGAATGAGTTTTCATGATAAAGTAATGAAGAGGGGATGGCATTATACAGCGGAGGTATGACTCGTGCATCTTTCTGAAATCCGTTTAGTTAAAGGTGATCATCGCGGTGATAGTAAACGATTTCGCATGACGACCGGTCAAGGCGTGACATTCGTTTACACAGATACGGATGTATGTGGTGAGTCTCCTTTTACAAAACTTCATCAAAAACTCGTATCGCCTGACATGCAATCCGGCGATGAGCTCACAAAAGAGCAAGATGCCTTCGCATTGCCTTCATCCTCGCTTCGTGAAAACATTGAGATCGATCATACGTCAACGAATATGTGCGATGACGTGCTCGATGATTTTTGGCAGTTTGTTTTTGTAGAAGACGAAAGAACTTATCGTCTGGCCACCGATGTCAATGATTCCGAACAATCAGCCTTTTTCAGTCAAACGATTGTCGGGAGTGAAAGTGCTTGGTTAGGCAATCAAATTGATTTCTCGCTTCTCTCAGATCGCCAGGCGACGGTGGATGCTAAACGTGATAGTCTTGCCCAATTGAGAGAACGGCTATTAAGAGCACAGCGTGTCATTCATGATGAATCGAGTGGACTGGGAAAGCTTGACTCAACGCGAGCCGAGCTAGATTTTTGCCAACACGAGCTCAACCGCCTAAACAAAGAAATTGTACCTGCATCACCGTTGTCAATAGCTCTGGAAAACGATGAGAAACATATTGCCGAACTGAAGGCGGAGGATTTTAAACTTGCTCGAGAGCAAAGATTGATGACGCTGCTGGCACGAAAATCGGAGTATGAGTCGCTGCTGGAGTTGCGACGCGAATTAAAGGAAATTGAAGAACGAGAGGGGAGATACGGATCAAGGATTACAGATCTTGGTCACGACATTACGGTTCATGAATTGACGGCGCTTGCCCAATGGCGTAACAACGCGGCTGAAATAAAAAAAGAGATCGCGGAGCTCGATGAGGTTTTCCAAGGTAAGCAACAAGAAAAGACGAAGCTTGAGCAGCAACGCATTTTACTTTCGCACAAAATTAGAAATAATCTCAAATTGAAAAGTGAACTGATCGACGAGTACGAGTATTTGAGTTCAAAATCGGTCGAAGATCGCAACGCTTTAATTGAATATGGCTTGTCTAAAGATGAAAAAGCGCAAGACCGTCCTTTTCCAAACACCTTACATTTTAGTTTGCTCGCCGCATTCTTGATGCTCGCAATAGGTTTGTTACTTATCACAAAAACAAAAGTTGTCGGGATCGTGTTAATAAGCCTGGCCATTCTCACCATGCTTTTCATCCTCTATACATCAGTGTTTATTAACAAGCGTCAGAGTATTCGGAAGAGTAAGAGAAGCTCAACCAAACAAACAGATGACGAAGACCTGCGCATTCAGATTGATGATCTCGATATGCAATTCCAACTTGATCAAGAAGCATTAGAGTCGCTCACGGAATCGATCGCTGACTTAGAACGAGAAATGGCGCAATATACGATTAAAATTGAAACAGCAGAGCGACAACTTAAAAACTTAAATGACGATCTTCTGAGAACGATTCGTAAATACGCAGGGCCAAGCCAGATTCACGAGATCGATGACATCATCGAGACACTGTCGAAACAGCGTGAATCGAGTGCCAGTCACAATGAAGCAGTCGCTGACATTCTAAGGAGAATAGCCGACCTCAAACACGGCCGATCAGATGAAGAGATGGTCCGCGAGTACGAGAGTGTTTGCGAGCAGCTCTACGGGGATGGCGAGTTTGGCTCCATGGAAGACAATAGTCGAGCCGGTCAAGCGGCGACCATGCAATTGCGTTTTGACGCGTTGAGAGCTAAGGAGATTTCTAGCGAACGCGTAGAAATCGCTCGACTCATTGATGAAATTAGCGCGAGAATTAAAGAAGCGAAAAATACGCTATCAGTTTCGAGTGAGGCCACTATAGCGGCGGAAAGCTTACAAAAAAAATGCGCGATGTTGAGAGACTCAATGAACGAGATGGAAAAAGATTTCAATAACCTCGGTGTTTCCATCGCGTGGCTTAGTCAGTTACTGCTCGTGTGGGATGAAATAGACGTGATGGAGGTGATGGCGAACACGGTCCGTTACTCTGGAAGAATGTCGGGGAAGAGACTCGGCGATACACTGCCGATGAAACCCATAGATCTTTCGAAGCAAACGATACGCACACCAGGCCTGTTGGAGCACAAAATCACCCCTTACACGCCGCCTATTTCGATTGACCTCGCCATTTTCAAGAAGACGCCAACAGAGCAAAACTACCTTAGCCTTCGATTGGCGCTCGCATCGCAACACATCTCTTCAATGCCGGAGAATGCGCCGCTCATATTGATGGATCCTGAGATACCGCAAGAGTATTCGCGCTTGGAAGAGCTCATCAACACGCTTGAGGAATGGACACTTGAAACAGGTCAGCAAATTGTTTTCTTTACGACGCATCGAATCGTTCGAGAAATGGCAGAGACGAGGAAGATGGTTGTGCATAGACTCGTTTCAGATGCATAATATAGACAACTTCAAATGATTGATATAAACGAAGTATGAAATTGAACAAATCGAAGAAAGACGCAAAAAGCGCAACAGAGAGGGAGATTATGAAAACAGGATTCAAGATTGTAACTGAAGAGCTCGAAGCACTGAAAGCATCAGGTGTTTATAGTGAAGAGCGCGTTTTAACTGTTCCGCAAGGGAGTCGCATTGATACGACAGATAAGAAAGGCGTTATTAACATGTGCGCTAATAATTATCTTGGTCTTGCGAACAATGAAGAGCTACGCAAAGCCGCTCAGGATAGTTACGATCATTGGGGGTACGGCCTTTCATCCGTCCGTTTTATTTGTGGAACACAGCAACTCCATAAAGATCTCGAACGCGAATTGGCGAAGTTTTTTGGATTCGAAGATGCGATTTTGTACTCATCTTGTTTCGATGCCAACGGCGGTTTGTTTGAGACATTCCTAGGACCTGATGATGCCATTATTAGCGATCAACTCAACCACGCAAGTATCATCGACGGAGTTCGTCTCACAAAAGCGAAACGTTATCTATATAAAAATAACGACATGAATGAGTTAGAGATGCGTTTGAAAGAAGCGGATGAAGCCGGTGCGCGTATCAAACTAATCGCGACGGATGGCGTTTTCTCCATGGACGGCATTATCGCAAACCTGAAAGCCGTCTGTGATTTAGCCGATCAATACGACGCGCTTGTCATGGTGGATGATTCGCATGCCTCCGGATTTGTGGGCAAGACGGGAAGAGGCACGCCTGAACACTGCGACGTGATGGGGCGCGTTGATATTATGACAAGTACGCTTGGAAAAGCCATGGGGGGAGCGTCAGGCGGCTTTACGCTATCGAGAAAACCGCTGATTGATTGGCTTCGCCAGAAGAGTCGTCCCTATCTCTTCTCCAACACTTTGGCGCCGGCGATTGCGTCAACATCACTCAAAGTACTCGAATTGCTACAACGCGACACCGAGCTGATTGATCGCGTCAATGAGAACACGCGATATTTTAGAGAAGGTGTCGAACGCATTGGTCTCGATGTGATTCCCGGAACACACCCGATCGTACCGGTCATGGTTTACGACGCCGTCAAAGCCATCGAAGTCGCCGATTACCTTTTGGAGCTCGGACTTTATGTCATCGCATTTAAGTTCCCCGTCGTCCCAAGAAATCTCGCGCGAATCCGCACCCAGATATCGGCCGGACATACGAAAGAACAACTCGATTTCGCGCTTGAATGTTTCGCCAAAGCGAAGCAAAAATTTGACCTTTGACAAAGGATAAAACTGCTCTTATAATAACCGAGAGTTTGCACCATTAGCTCAGTTGGCAGAGCAACTGACTCTTAATCAGTGGGTCCGGGGTTCGAATCCCCGATGGTGTACCAATAGCAAAGCCTCGCGACTCTTTTTTGCGAGGCTTTTGTCTTTTTAGCGAGAAGCTCTAGTTGTCTCGCGTGTTATGATTGATACGATCGAATGATACGAACGCATGATGGAGGATTGTTAATGAAAGCACCAACACTTGTTATTTTGGCAGCCGGCATGGGATCGCGATATGGAGGATTGAAACAACTCGATCCAGTTGGACCCGATGGTGAGATCATTATGGATTATTCCGTATATGACGCCGTGCGCGCCGGTTTTGAACAAGTGATCTTTGTGATCAGAAAAGATTTTGAAAAAGAATTCGACGAGATGATCGGCAAAAAACTGAAAGGTCGCGTCAACTATCGATACGCCTTCCAAGATCTCCACGACCTCCCAGATGGATGTGATGTCCCTGAAGGTAGAGTCAAGCCATGGGGTACGGGACACGCGCTTATCGCCGCAATAGAGTGGCTCGATGGGCCGTTCGCTGTTATCAATGCCGATGATTATTATGGTCCAAGTGCCTACTCTAAACTTTTTGAGTTTTTGACTGATGGAAGCGCAGGTGTCTCTGATGACCGCTATGGTATTTGTTTGTGGCCGCTTCACGAAACGTTATCTGACCACGGCTCCGTTTCGCGAGGTGTCAGTGAAATCTCGCCGGATGGTGTGCTGTTGAAATTGACAGAGTTGAAAAAAATCTATCGCGATGGCAATCAAGCTCGTTACACGCTCGATGAAGGTGCCACATTTAAACCTCTTTCTCGAGATACGCTCGTTTCGATGAATTTCTTTGGTTTTCCGCACGCATTCTTAAAGCGATTGAAAGAAGGGTTCCCTCAGTTTTTGAAGGATAATCTCGACGAGAATCCAATGAAGTGCGAATATTTACTTCCGGAAATTGTATCGGATCATGTGAGAGAATATGGCGTGACTGTTCAAGCCATTCCTGTGGAAGATCGCTGGTTCGGTGTGACGAACAAAGAAGATAAGCCTCTTGTCGTCGCCGCTTTGAAAGGTTTGGCAGATAGCCACGTGTATCCGAGACCTCTTTGGGGCTCGAGTGAGTAGGAGAGAACACACTTGTGTGTCAATGCTGTTGCATCAAGTTGACAGCTTGAGAGCTCACGTTATTGACGTGTGCTAGAGGCTGTTAGATCAGTACCTAGAAGCATAATCAAATATAGAAGGACTTTATAAATGAAGATATTTGCTGACATAGCGAAGACGATTGCGTTGTGTCTCGATGAAGAAGTTAAAACGGTCGAGATGAGTCTCACGTCGCCGCCTCGCCCTGAGATGGGTGATATCGCTTTTCCATGTTTTCGACTCGCGAAGCAATTTAAGAAATCGCCACAGGAGATTTCGAACGATATAAAGGGCATGATTGAGGCGAGCGATCGCGAAGGAGACCGCGATTTACTCACAAAAATCGATCGCATTGAAACGGCCGGTGGTTATCTCAATTTCTTTATCAGGCGTGATTTTCTTGCCCAGTCGATTTTGCGCGATTCGATAGAGAGCGGTGATCGCCCGGGGGCAAGTCACGAAGGAGAGGGGAAGACTGTTATTGTCGAGTACTCATCACCGAACATCGCGAAACCCTTTCATGTCGGTCACGGCTTTTCAACATTTTTAGGCGAGGCGATAGCGAATCTGTTTGAGTACGGAGGCTATAAGGTCGAGCGCTTTAATCACCTAGGAGACTACGGCACGCAATTTGGCAAACTAATCGTCGCATGGAAACTCTGGGGCGACCCTGAAGCTTTAGAAAAATCTCCCATTCAAGAGTTGACACGCATCTATGTGAAATTTCACAAAGTGGCGGAAGATCAACCTGAGCTAGAGGATGAAGCGAGGACAGCTTTCGGTCTTTTAGAACAAGGCGGGGAAGAAGAAATGGCGCTCTGGCAACACTTTCGCGATGTCAGTCTCAAAGAATTCAATCGCGTTTATGAGCGCGTGGGCATCCATTTCGACAATACGAACGGAGAGAGTTACTACTCGCCGATGATTCCCAAGGTCGTCGAAGATTTAAAAGAAAAAAATCTCTTGATCGAAAGTGAAGGGGCGCAAGTTGTCGATTTAGAAGAATTCAACTTGAATCCTTGCCTTATTTTAAAGCGAGACGGATCAACCATATACGCGTCACGCGATATTGCGTCAATCTTGTACCGAGATCGTGAGTATCACTTCGATAAAAATATTTATGTCGTCGGTATTCCACAGAAAAATCACTTTAATCAAGTATTCGCCGTCATGAAAAAAATGGGTTTCGCAAACGCCGAAGGTAATGTTCACGTCGCTTTTGGCACCGTTCGTTTTTCTGATGGGACATTTTCAACGCGGACGGGGAATGTCATTATCTTAGAGGATTTGCTGAATACGAGCGTCGCGAAAACTCGTGCGATCATAGAAGCGAATAATCCGTCAATGGATCTATCGGAGATCGATGAGATCGCTGAAAATGTGGGTGTAGGCGCCGTTCGCTACACATTCCTTAGAAATGGTCGAGAGAGAGATATTGTCTTTTCTTGGGAGGAGGTGCTCGATTTTGAAGGTGAGTCAGCTCCGTATCTACTTTACACGGTGACGCGATGCGCGAGCCTTGAACGCAAGGCATCAGCGAGCATGCTCGAGAAAGCTAACAATATTAGCGATGAGGACATCAAATGCCTCGTATCAGATGATGAGCAAGAGCTATTGAAAGAGATTTCACGCTTCCCACAGGCCGTTCAAGCCGCAAGGGATGCTTTTGAACCTTCAATCATGATGCGCCAGATCATGACCATTGCCCGATCATTTAATACGTTTTATCATCATTCGCAGATCTTGCGCGCGGAAAATGAAGCGCTTGGCGCGGCAAGATTAGCGCTTGCGCAAGCTGTCGGACGCACGATTTCGGCCGGTCTTCGACTCGCCGGCATAAAGCCTGTCGAGAAGATGTAAAGGAGTTCGGTGATGCGAGGAAGTGTGCCGATTTGGGTTCGCGAGAAACCTCTCCCTGAGCTGCCTGATCGAGAGGAAGCGGCGAGAGTCGCGAAATCGGCACGCCGTCAGTTTCGTTATGCTGTCAATGACGATGACCTTCAAGTGGTGTTACGTGAAGTGAACGATCTGTTGGCAGCGTTTAAAGCCGGTGAAACTGATCTTGATATCCGATCATTTTATTTGCCTACCGATCAATCGATTCGCGATCAAAAGGCTGATGTCGACAACACGAAACTCATCATCTACTCTGAATTGGCTGATCTGTTTGGTGCTATCGCACGCTCTTCAAAAGGGAAGAAGCTGGAACCATTTGTCAACAAGACTTATCTTGCCGATGCCGATCGATTAGCTTCGACTTATTCGCGCAATCTATTAGCTCATCTGGCGCTCGAAAATGAGATTGTCCGCTGTCAAATGAAGCGACTGAATGACGCGTCGCTTTCTACTAAAGCGGTGGCGACTATTATCGGAGAAGTGAGATTGCTTTTTCAATCGGCGTCGCGCGATCGTCGGGCGCGAGCATACAATTCTTTGGTCAGTCAATTGAACAAAAATCGCGAAGAAATGGTGAGTCAGTTTCTCGAATTGCATATGCTCAGACGCATGATCAGCGAAAAAGCCGGCTATAAGAATTTCTACGAGTATGCGACGAGGCGTGTCGGCTTGACAGATGCGTTTCGCTCACAAATTCACATGTTCCGACTCCTTATTCAAGAATATATCTCGCCACTTGCGCCGCATGTCCGCAAGTTGCAATGGGAGAGATTGAGGATTGAGGAGCCTGAACCATGGGATCTTTTATATCCCGCTGATTTTGGTGTTCCCGTCTTAAACAGAAATGCATTCCCGCTTGATCAAACAAGCATTGAAGCATGTCAATTCGTCTGTGAAGCTGAAGTTCCTATTTTTCGTGAGATGGTTAAACATCAGGCATTGCAAATCAGTGTCTTGCCTACACCTGACGGTGATGGCTCATCGCCGCTGTTTTTATCACATCCCGATGGCACGCGTTTACTCAACGCCTACGTTAAAGAAACTGATCAATCATTTCTACTGATGGAATCAGTTCCTCAAGAATTGTTTGTGAACACATTTTTCTACGAGACGGGGTCACTTCTTTTTAAACAATCAAATGCAAAGAAAGGGCAATATACATTGCCAAATTTGAATCAATCATTGGCTGTAAAGGTGGCGGGACACTCGTTGGCATTTCTTTCTCAGAAGGCGTGGAATTCTTTCTATGGCCCGATGACAACGTATGCGAGAGAATATCTTCTGTCAGATGTTCTTTTGCAATTGCCCTTAGTCGCCGCATTAGATGAGATGGAAGAATTTCTCGCGAAGGCGCGCGTGTCAGACATGAATGTTTTTCAACACGCTTGGAGTGAAATAGCGCGACGATACCGATTGCCGGGTACATTGCCAGATAGTCCGAGTCTTTTGCCGCTCCAAGATATGTGGCTTTTTGCTCCTCATGTCTGGGCTGAGCCACTGTCAACTATCACGGACGCTATTGCGCTTGTCACCGTTCTCGGTACTTTGCCGCTCGGGAAACAACACCAACAGTTGGAGAATTGCCTGCTTCGCTTACTCAACACAGAGGATGGTGAGGAGCCGACTGATCGAGCGCGAGAAGCAGGCTACCCTTCACCTTTCGAAGAAGAAACAGTCCGCAAATCAGTCTTTGCGATCGCAGACTTTCTCGCCCTTTAATATCAAGGCGTCACTGTCTAGCTCATGATGACCGGGAAGTAAATGTCAATGAATATCATTCTAGCGACTCACAATCTATCAAAACTAAAAGAATTTCGGACGATGGCATCAGATTATCCGGTGAAAATTCTTGGACTCCGTGATATTGGTTATGAGCAAGAAATCGAAGAAACGGGTGCTTCATTTGATGAAAACGCGATGCTCAAGGCAAAAACTGTGTACAATTCAGTGAATGATTTGGTCATCGCCGATGATTCCGGATTGTGTGTCGATGCACTTGATGGAGCGCCCGGCATTTATTCTGCTCGTTACGCCGGTGAGAATGGGAAGAATGAGGATAGGATTGCGCGTTTGCTTCATGAACTTCATGGCGTTGACGAACCCGATCGATCGGCAGTATTCCGTTGTTCGCTGGTTGCTATTTACCGAGATGGACAGACGAAAACATTTCACGGTTACTGTCACGGTACAATCATCCGAGAGCCGCGAGGCGAAAATGGCTTTGGCTATGATCCTGTTTTTGTACCCGATGGAGATCGACGCACACTGGCGGAAATGAGCGAACAAGAAAAACACGCGATAAGTCATCGAGGGAATGCGGTGAGATTATTCTTGAGAGATCTTTTCGACAATGGTTTATTGACAGAAGATTGAGCGGTTGTTATCAACGTGACAGATCTCTGTCGACGCAAGAATAAAATATGT
>CAZBOM010000046.1:0-4668 GCA_964493375.1 uncultured Mageeibacillus sp.
ATTCGGGAAACCCGTCGGTAAAACGATGGGCTCTTCGAAACGATCGTCATAGTTCGGTTGAAAATCGACCGTGTTCTTGTTGAGATCGGCCATCATCTCCCCCGCCAAGCGCGTCAGACGAGCTTCCGTATAACGGTAGGCGGCAGGCGGATCGCCGTCTCTCGAACCGAAGTTTCCGTGACCGTCGACGAGCGGATGACGCATAGAGAAATCTTGTGCCATTCTGACGAGTGCGTCATAAACACTCTGGTCACCGTGCGGGTGGAAACGCCCGAGCACATCACCGATCGTCGTCGCACTTTTGCGGTGCGGCTTGTCGGCCGTAAAGCCTTGCGTATACATTGAATACAAAATTCTGCGGTGTACCGGTTTCAATCCATCGCGGACATCCGGCAACGCGCGATCAGAAATAACACTCATCGCGTAGTCGATGAATGATTTCTTCATTTCTTGATCGAGATCGACGGGGATGACAACGTTGTCTGGATTCTGAAATGCCGCGTCTACGGCTGCTTCACGCAGATGATAATCGTTCTTAACATTTGGCTCCGACGCCATATATTCCTCCCTGTTTTAACGGCTAAAATCGCTCGAATAATAGGTTAATTTTTAATCAGTTTTGCTTTTATTATTCTATCATAGCCAGCCTGTTTATGCCTTGGATATAAGTGTTGACATATGCATAACAACGGGCTCCCATAGGGGCTTTAGACTGTGAATTAGTCAGCTATAAATCGATTCAAAGGGAGTGTTTTTTTATGACGGCCATTCGCCTCGGATATCGCGAAGGAGTTGGGACAAGTTTATGGACCATGACGAGCGAGCGCGTTTGATCGGCATCGGGAAGTTCATAACGAATGACAGCTTTTAATCTGCCCTTTAATTGTTCCAAAGCATGCCTCGACTCTTCCGTTTCGTCATCTTGACCTTTCATTGCGATAAAAAGCCCCCCCGGCTTGACGAGCGGCAGTGACAGCTCAAGAAGTGTTGGCAGTGATGTGACAGCGCGAGCGACGGCAACTCCGAATCGATCGCGATAAAGAGAATCTCTCGCGAATTCTTCCGCGCGACCGTGAAGTGCACGAATACCGCGGAGTTCTAATTGTTCAATCGCGCTGTTTAGAAAATCAATTTTCTTTCTCACCGAATCAATCAATGTCACATCGAGATCGGGGCGAACGATTTTGAGAGCGAGCCCGGGAAACCCGGCGCCGGAACCAATATCGATCAACGTGATATTTTCAGGAATGTGCTCACTGAGCATCCAACTGTCTTGCAGATGGCGCGTCCCGATCATTTCATCGCCTGTAATCGCTGTGAGATTCGTCTTTTCGTTGGCGACTTTAAGGATATCGATGTAGCGAGACGTGAGTCGGATAAACTCAGGCGTTTTTACAATATCGGCTCGATCGAGCGCGTCAGTGATGATACGTTCTTCCACCTCAGCCGCTCCTATCCGTTCCACTGCTCCATATAGACGAGCAGCACTTGAATATCGGCCGGTGACACGCCGGATATACGGCTCGCTTGACCGACGGAATCGGGGCGACGAGCACTTAGTTTTTGTCTCGCTTCGAGCCGAAGTCCTTTGATACGTTCGTAGTCGATATCTTTCGGGAGACGTTTATGCTCGAGCTTTTTAAACCGCGCGACTCGATCACTCTCCAATTTGATATACCCCTCATACCTGATCTGAATTTCCACAGACTCACGAACAGACAAAGGCAGTGTCGGTCGGTCGGGATCGAGAGGTGCCAACATCTCATAACTGAGCTCAGGCCGTTTCAAAAGGTCATACATTCTCATCGTCACTTTGAGCGGGGTACTTCCCGCCTCTGTCAAAATGCGATCCGAAAGCTCAGTCTTCCGAACACGCAACTCACTCAAACGAGCTTTTTCACGATCGATAGCCTCTTGCTTCGCAAGATAGTTTTGCCAACGTTCTTCTGATAATAGCCCGATCTCATATCCGATCGGTGACAGTCGGGCATCGGCGTTGTCTTGTCTTAGTAGCAACCGATATTCGGCGCGAGAGGTCATCAAACGATATGGTTCGTTCGTGCCTTTTGTCACGAGGTCATCGATCAAGACTCCGATATAGCCTTCCGAGCGATCGATCACTAGTGGTGGCAACGCTTGTTGTTTTCGTACGGCATTGATACCGGCGATCAAACCTTGGGCGGCCGCCTCCTCATAGCCCGAAGAACCATTGATCTGGCCGGCTAGAAATAGTCCGCTTATCCCTTTGACTTCCAGCGATAATTCGAGAATCGTCGGATCGACGCAAAGATACTCAATCGCGTAGGCAGGTCGCATCATCTCTGCTTTTTCTAAACCGGGAACTGTTTCCAGCATAGCCCGCTGAATTTCTTCCGGCATCGATGAGGAGAGTCCCGATGCATACATTTCCTGCGTATCCAATCCCGTCGGTTCGAGAAATACATGGTGGCGCGCGTGTTCAGGGAACTTGACGATTTTATCTTCGATCGACGGGCAGTAACGAGGGCCGATTCCCTCGATAACGCCTGAGTAAAGCGGCGAACGCTCAATGTTATCTGACAAGAGTTGCTTTGTCTCTTCCGTCGTCCACGTGATGTAACAAGCGAGTTCCGCGGCAGGTTGCCAAGCGGGATCATCTTCATGCTCATATGAGAATGGCCGCGCTTCAAGATCGGCAGGCTGTAACTCCATCTGATCGAGTGCCACGCTGCGCCGATGGAATCGACCGGGAGTCCCCGTCTTAAAACGGCGTGTCGGCAAGCCGAGTTCAGTTAATACATCGCCGAGTCCGCATGCGGGAGCGAGCTGGTCAGGGCCTGAGCTTCTGATCGAATCGCCGATGATCACTCTTCCGTCAAGAAAAGTGCCTGGACAAAGGATGACATCACGCGCTTTATAAAGCGACCCTGTCGCCGCCACGACGCCTTCAACTTGACGGTGGTTGTCTTCTTCCGCGATGAGCAGTCCCGTGACCTCTTGTTGAATCAAGGTGAGAAGCGGCTCGGCTTCTAAGACTTGTTTCATCCCTCGCTGGTATCCCGTCCGATCCATTTGAGCGCGAGGCGACATGACAGCCGGACCTTTTGTCGCGTTCAACATACGGAACTGGATCATATGTTGATCGGCCAACCGCCCCATCTCGCCGCCAAGCGCGTCAATTTCTCTGACCATTTGCCCCTTGGCAGTGCCCCCGATATTAGGATTGCATGGTAAATTAGCGAGACTGTCGAGTGTCATGGTAAAAAGAATGACTTTTTTCCCGAGTCGTGCCGCGGCAAGTGCCGCTTCACAGCCGGCATGACCGGCTCCGACGACAATGATGTCGGCTTCTCCTGCGACAAACGCATGAGGTTGTTTGAGGGCTTCGGCGAGTGACAGCATACGTTATTTACCAATACAGAATCGATTGAAAATCTTTTCAATCAATGTTTCGGATACATCATCTCCCGTAATTGTTGACAGTTCCGTCAACGCTTCTTTGAGAGAAATGGCGACGAGATCATAAGAAAGGCCTAGTTTGAGATCATGTTTGGCTTGAGCGACAAGCTCAACGGCGCGATCAACGGCCGCCTTATGGCGAGCATGTGTGAGAATCTCGTGGCTTTGCCCTTCGCCATCAGGCTTGACTTTGCCTCTCTGGGACATGTCTCGCTCATGGTTTGTCTTCGTCAATTCGCAAGCAACATCTTGATCGATCGCCGTGCCCAAGCGCGGTGACGAGTTCTCTTGCGGCAAAAGACTTGGATCCTCTTTTTTATCAGGTGTTTGAAGATCGGCTATATGCGCCGCCGTCGTCGAAACTAAATCATTATTGACAATAAAATGAACGAGCGTCTCTTTCAGGCGTTGCAAATCTTCTTCATAGCGCTCGGACCACGTGATGGTCGGAAGATCGGGGAAGCGACCGGCCGCATAGTGAGCCGGGTCTTCTTCCGCCGGAAGTGTCAGGCGAAGGTCATCTTTCCCCAGTACTAAGAGAATTTTCTTTCCTTCGGAAAGCAATTGATCGATGCGCACTTCTTCAAGGTGGCGCTCCTCTTGCGGAAGCAGAGGTGGCGACAACACCCAAAGAATGAGATCGGCATCTCGAAGAGCGCTTTCGGCACGAACGATACCGGCTTGCTCGATGGGATCGTGACTGTCGATGGCGAGCCCGGCCGTATCTGTCAAATGAACTAGGTAGCCATCAAGTGTCAAGTCGATTTCCACCGTGTCGCGCGTTGTACCGGGGATATTGCTGACAATCGCTCGATCTCGCCCGGATAGCGCGTTGAGAAGTGACGATTTCCCTACATTGGGGCTTCCCGCGATAACGACGGCGAGGCCTTCGCGAATGACACGTCCGCTTGCGAAACTATCGGCTAAGAGGCGAAGTTCTCTCTCAGACGCTTCCAATTCAATGACGAGCTGTTTTCTATCTTCGGGGCGTTCTTCCTCTTCGTCCCAATCCATCAACATTTCAAGTCGCGCGAGAGCACCGTACAAATGATCTGTTCGCTCGTGAATAATACGAGAGACACCACCCATCAATTGTCGAAACGCCACTTGCGCTTGCTTCTCTGCTTGAGCTCCGATCATATCCATCACCGCTTCGGCTGCTGCCAAATCCATCTTGCCGTTAAAGAACGCGCGGCGACTAAATTCCCCAGGTCCGGCAGGGCGCGCTCG